>JBDNFT010000924.1:0-10100 GCA_041689695.1 Planctomycetaceae bacterium
AACAGGGTCGAGTCAGTGTTGATCGATATTGGCGGGATGTCGGAACAATCGATTCTTACTTCGAAGCCAATATGGATTTGCTGCGACCTGTCCCGCCGCTGGATCTTTATCAAAAAGACTGGCACATTAGAACGGCAAACACACAGAATCCTCCAGCTCGAACCTGCAATGGTGTCTGCGGAACAGAACCCCGCCTCATCAATTCCATCATCTCGGCCGGAGCAATCGTGAGCGGCGGGATTGTGATCAACTCGATACTATCGCCGGGTGTACGAGTCGATGCAGGAGCTCACGTTGTTGATTCCGTACTTTTCAATCGTGTGACCGTTGGTGCGGGATGCCGAATCAATCGCTGCATCGTCGAGAAAGGCGTCGACATTCCGCCGGGCACGATCGTGGACTTCGATGCGATGTCTGACACTAAGGGATGCGTGATTTCCGAGAGAGGAATCCTCGTGATTCCTAAAGGATATTCAAACTGGTCACAGCACAGTGTTCAACAGTCGAACACACTCGAAAACACAATTGAGTTTCCTTCAAAAGCGGGTTGACAAGCCGGAAAACTCAGTCACCGATGATTTTGACAAGAACTCGCTTATCACGTTTGCCGTCGAATTCGCCATAGAAGATTTGTTCCCAGGGACCGAAGTCGAGCTTGCCATTCGTCACTGCGACTACGACTTCACGGCCCATGATCTGGCGTTTCATATGAGCGTCAGCGTTGTCCTCGCCAGTGCGATTGTGACGGTATGTCTGCGGTGATGCATCGAACGGAGCAAGCTGTTCCAGCCACTTTTTGTAGTCTTCATGCAGTCCGGATTCATCGTCGTTGATGAAGACCGATGCCGTGATATGCATGGCGTTGCACAGCAGCAATCCCTCTTTGATCCCGCTCTTTCGCAGGATCTCTTCAATCGTGGGCGTGATGTTCTGAAAACCCATTCTGGCGGGAATATTGAATGTCAGGTATTCGGTGTGTGATTTCATTAATACTCACTTCTGTTGTGTTCGGAGACTGTCCTTTTCAACTTGCAGCACGATGCCAATCGGCGTCATGCTCCTCACAATGCTTTGGGCTTAGAATTCTAATGCTGAATTTCCGGGAGCACATGCCCCTCAAGTTGGATTACAAGGATGTTGTGGCGAATCGATTGAAGACCAAAACGTGTTCGGTCCCGTTGGGGATCAACCTGGTGAAGACCAACGATTCCCGTCGGCCATCGACCGACGAAGAAGTCTTAAGCGACTACGAGAGCGCTTGCCAGCGGCTGGAAAGTTATGGCAGCGATAGACCGCGTTGGTCTATTGTGGTCCGGGGCTGGTGAAGGAAATTCTTAAGGGGCTGGTTGACCTACTGGAAAGAGATGGATTCAAAAACATCACGGACGGGGTCGGCGCTGATCTTGTGGGCTCGGGCCGTGGATGACAACATGTGTCAGTAGTCTCTTAACGGAAATTTCAGGGCACGTTGCGCAGGTTCTGGATCAGGGTTCAGTTTGACCGCAAGGCTCTTGGGGACCGCCGCGTCTTCAAAGTGACCAGTTCCAAGCAGAACAATGACGAGTTCGCCGTTCGACTCCGAATCGTCAAGAGCATGGTTGAGCGATCCGCCCAGCCCCAGAACGATGCTTTCCGTTCTAAGGAAATCGCCCATTGGTGATCAGAGAACGACTCCTCCACCAAGAAGCAGAGCAAACAGCAGATTTCCCGCAGCAAACAATTACGGCGAAACGTCGGTCTGCCGACCCGCGCCGAGTGATTTGATTCATCACTGTCACAGACTCAAAATCGTACAGAGTTCACGAAGCATCACATGGAGCAGGACCAACCTGTACCGAAGTATCTCCACCGCCGAACGCACCAGACGTTGTTTCAAAACCGCACGCTTGGAGGGCGAAGCTCCAGCTGAGCCGCCCGTTGTCTGCGTTTCGGCTCGGCAGGAGCCTCGCCCTCCCGGTTTTGAAACCTCTCTACTCCTGTTTGCTGCCTTGCAAGTATTCGTCTTGCGTCATGTTTTCCATGCCAGACGCTTTTAAGTCATCTTCAATCGGGGTTGTCGTCTTTACTTCAGCTTGATCCGGTGCTTCGATGCTTCCCGTACCACAACCGGAAAAAGTGAAACAAGCGGACACAACGAATATCCATGAAATACGAGTCATCGAAAAGCACCTCAAAAAATCTGGAAAACAAATCAATTAAAATTGGTGGAATCACTTGACTGAAGAAATTCCGTCCGACAAACGGTATTAGAACGACCGCTCACTTCGATTTCAACTCATTTCACAAAGTCAGTACGAACACATTGATGAACTGGGAAAGTATCGTTTCTCAGTTGTTTGAGGCACGATCATTCAGCGCCTCGGGTTCCGTAATCTCAAGCACTGAATCCACGGCAAACGGGCCGGTCACGATCTGTGATTGCCCGGACGGCCATTGGATCTCGATTCGGTCGATATCGGGCGACGTCCCGAGGCCGAAGTACAGGGGGCAGCTGCTTTGCGACAGATACCCTGACTTGCCATCGTTGACCTTAACAAAGCTTTGCGTTGCTGTATGCACGGTCACAATGGCACCCAAACCGTCACGATTTGAGACTTTGCCCGTCAGGTCAATCTTCAGAAAATGATTCCTGTGTTCTCTCTCCATCAGATTGCTGACCAGCACCATGGGCTCTGAATTAAAATCGTTTGTAATAATGTCAAGGTCACCGTCATTATCCATATCGAACAGCACGGACGAACGCGTCCCCAATGCCCCCCATGCGGAGATTCGCGTTACGTTCGCCCCGCCGGCTCGATACGCTTCTGCTAACTCGCGGTCTTTCCCTGCAACATCAAATTCGAACCAGGGTATGGCCGTCCTGTCGGCACGACGCGGCTCGACACCCAGTAGATACTCAGCATCCAGAAACTCGCGGCCTTGATTGTTCAGCAACACGGAATTGATGGCATAACGGAACGGAAAATTCATACTGGCAGTAACGAATACATCATCGAAGCCGTCAGCATTCAGATCGCCGACGCTCAATCCCCACGGCCAGTAAGTTTCCGCGCCGATGGTACTGGATATCTCCAGATAAGTGCCGTCCCGCTGTTTCTGAAAGAACGCATTGCCCATGACGTGATTGCCATCGGAATTCATGATTTCCGGCGCAAACTGCTCTTTGGGTGTCTTGAGTTTTTCGTTTTTCGGATCGACCAGATCTCCCATATCTGTGTGCATATCGGTCAGATAGATGTCGAGCCGACCATCGTTATCGAAGTCGAAGCCCTTGATTCCCATGGTCCCCCACGGAGACGCAGGAAATATCTCGCGGCTTTTTTTTACGAATCGCTGCCCCCTTTCATTTTCATAGTACTCGTCGTGTCCCTGCATATTCAGCACGTACAGGTCGGGCCAGCCATCTTCGTTAACGTCCAATGGGCTGGCATCACCCGACCAGGAGAAATCCTGCAGGCCGACTTTTGCGGAAACATCGACAAATCGATTGCCCCCCTGATTCTCGAACAGGACGCTGCTCTCAGAACGCTCGGGCTTCAGGTGTGCCGCAAACGCGTCCAGATTAGCCACGTTATATAAGTATTCCCGATCATCAGGACCGGTGAACCGATCGTTCACGACATTCGCCGAGCTCTCTGTTGTGTACTTGCCGACGTTCACCAGAAACAGGTCCAGTCGCCCGTCACGGTTATAATCAAAGAAGACGGCGGACGAAGAATGTCCGTCATAGTCGAGACCGGATGCGACAGAAATGTCGGTGAATTTTCCCTTGCCGTCGTTTTCAAACAGAACGTTGGGACTGCGCACGTTCGTAACGTACAGGTCAGCGTCGCCGTCGTTGTCGATATCCGCAAATGACGCTGACACACCGATTGCATCACTGACTGCAACGCCTGCGACTTTAGTCATGTTCTCGAAAGTTCCGTCTCCGTGATTCTTCCACAATTCGTTGCTTCCCACCTGAGTGACAAAGTACACATCGTGTAATCCGTCGCCGTCCACATCAGCGATGGCAAGACCGTTTCCGTGATCGTAATGGCACGGTTTATGTTCCCGCCCCGCGTCGTCGACGATGCGGTTTCGGAACGTAATGCCACTCTCGCGACGACGATCGAAGAACGAAAAATCGTGAAACACATTGAACTTATCGACCGTGCCCAACTGAGCCTCACGCCGTCTCTGCACCCACGTCGGGTTCAGCAGGTCCGGAAGAACCAGAAGCCGCTCCTGCAACGTCGTATACAGATCCTGAGTCAACTTTTTGAGTTCCGTCGCAGTGCCGCTGTCGTAAAACCCTCGAATGTGGCCCTGCGGGTCGATCAACACAAATCCAGGACTATGCGTGATGGGAGCACCTTTGGCATTTTTGTCTTCTTCCACCGGCAGCTTGAAGCCTTGCCTGGTTAACGCCAATATCGTGTCCTTCGGACCGGTCAGGAATTTCCAGTGATCCGTATCAGCCTTGGCAGCCACTGCATATTCTTTCAGAACCTCCGGTGTGTCATACTCAGGATCGACGGTAATGCTGAGCATCCGGATGTCGTTCCATGCCTGATGCTTCTTCCATTGCTCCTGAAGTTCCGCCAGCCGTGCAGTCTGCACAGGGCAGGTTGCCTCACAGCGCGTGAAGATGAAATTCACAACACAAGCCCGGCCCAGCAGTTGGTCTGAACCGTATGATTGCCCGGACTGATCCGTCAAAGAAAAATCGGGGGCACGCATCAGGATCGGTGGCTTTTCGACCACAGAAACGGCTTCTTCCCCGCCCGGCGTTTCCGTTAAAACGGCTTCCTCCCCGCCCGGCGTTTCCGTTGAAACGGGCGTTGTCTCCGGCTTGCACCCGCTCAGCAGCGAAAAAAAACAGATTGCGATCACTTTTCTCATAGGATGCTTCCAGGCGAACGGCCCCTGACACAAATCGAGCTGCCGTTCTAAAACGCCCCGTTGTCGCTCTGCAACAACGTTGCTGTCACGGCGAATCCGGTCGGTAGCCTGCGTCTGAATATTCTGCCGCCCAGGGTACGAACAAATCATCAAAGTCCGGATCTGACGCATCAAGCATATTGACCGATGAGTCAATTGTCCCGCGCAGATCGCTTGTGCTTCCTCCAAGAAAGCAGCCCCGGACATTTGAAGCGTCAATAATATCAAGCTCGTACCGGTCCTCAAGCGAAATACCGCCTTTCTTTGTGTTCATCCAGAATATGCAATTTATGTAGGAATTCCGGATTCCCTTGTCATCAGCTCCGTTCCAATTACCTGTGAAGGTGCAGCGATCGACGGTGACTCGGGAGTTCGGGAATACGGTCAGCGCACCACAGCCGTGTTCTTCGTTGTATGGATTATCCGAACCACCAATATAGTTGACGCCGGTGTTGGACACGTTGCCTGTGAACAGGCAGTTACTTATGTTTGCGGAACTGCCGAACAGAACATCGACGCCTGACCCCGTAATCTGACAACGGTTATTCCGAAAGATGCAGTTTCTGATCGTTACCGGATCCGTATTGAAGCCTGCCTGTTCGATCGATATTCCCCCACCGCAGGGGCTCGTGTAATTATCTGAAATTTCCATGTTGAGTATGGTGGGATACGACCGTCCAAACACTTTGATACCACCTCCGTCAGCATAGAAAAACAACCCTTTCTCCAGAGCGGGATCCCGGGAGTCTGGTTCAATGGAATCCGGCCCTTCCGTAGTCATGACAAAGTTGTTTGCTCCTGTGACTTTGAAGCCACGGACAATTGTTTTTTCCGTAATGCCATCGCCAAAAAAAATCACATGATTGACGACTGCCGGATAACTCTTCGCGGATCTATCGGCGATCTCCTTGTTTGCTGCCGTCAGAACCACGTCTCCTTCGGCCTCAAGCACCACTCCATCGTGTTTGCGGTTGAACCAGATTAAGGCTTGGCCACTGCTCGAAGGGCGATAGGTTCCTGCATGAACGCGAACAGTCCTGTTGGCCGGATCCTGCGCTGCCGATTCGATCGCAGACTGGATGCTTTCACCGGGATGAATGTGATAGACACCGTCATCTCCCGGAGACACGGTCGGAAAACGAGGAAGCGTCGTGTTGTCAGAACAACCCGCAAGAAGCCCGAGACTCAGCGAGCACTGAAATACCACTTTGGTGGAAAGCGTCATTGAAGCCCTTCGTACCACGCATCGAATGAAGATTCGGACTGAACGATTACTTTCCCCATGTATTCACCGTGAAACAACCGAACCCCACATAACGGGTCCGCCGTGATCTCAAACGAACGCTCCTCCGTGACACGGAATGCCAGAGGGAATGTGAGTTCGGGAACCGCAATCTGACGCAGGCCGAGATCAGGGATTGCCATCGTGTAGACGTAGTCGTCGCTGGTCACCAAAAAGACGATATCCCGTTCTGCCGGCAAGTGGAGCTCGTTCGCGACTCTCACGTCATCTTCCGTGTTGAACTCTGCATCAGGACCCGGAAAGCGGAAACGCCAGAAGAAATCGTGCCCGACAACCTGTATCTGAATCGGAGTCCTGAGTACTGTCGGCGACCAGGCCTGATGCGATTTCGGTGCAGATCCAAACACCCAAAAAGTTCCCCACAGGATCAGACCTGTAACGCCCGCCATCAAGCAGATCATGATCAGCATGCCCAACAATGTCCTCAGTTTAATGGAATTGAATTCCATACGATCTGTCGTCACAAACGATTGATTTAACCTTACCTGTCAGCCTGCCGCAGGCACGTACGAACAGAGTTGAGAATCGGAAACACGGCTCTTCTTCAGGCCTCCGTCCTTGCTTCTTTCGCCATGCCTGTCACTGTCAGGGCACTCAGGCATGATATCAGTGCAAGCCAAAGAAACCGGCTGACGCCAGGGTCGGGCATCAGGACTTCTGTTCGCGCATTTGGCAGGAGAATGCTGGATGCAAATGGGAAGATCAAACCTGCAAGGGCACCGCCGAGTAAACCACCGACGCAGCAGGTTGCCAACAGCCGGGGTCGAATTATTGGCAACGTGACTGCGAACGTGACTCCTGCTCCGACTCCCAGTCCTGCCAATCCAAACATCGCACTTTGCACCACAATCGTCCTGACAAGCGGATCTTCGGGCAGAGCGGGAGATGCGGCGAGCATACTACCGAGGACCGCTCCACCGACCGCAAAAACGCCGGCAATCAAAATGGCCAGCAGCCCTCCCCAAATCGCACGCAACCGCTGATGCCGCAGTTTCACTTCGGCGACCGTCAGGAACAGGCCCAAAGTGGAGGTCAACATCACAAGCGACAACGCGGTATTGTTGTTACTCGCAGCCAACGAGGCGTCCTGCTTTTCTTTTTGCTGTTCTTCGGGGGCATTACCGCTTAACTCACGCAAGCGTTCCGATAGTTCAAACACAGGCGGCATGACTTCAAGAACGCCCCAAACCAGAAGAGCAGCAAACCCTGCGAGGACTAAGCCTGGGATTGGCGACAGCAGAAGTGCCCTTTCTCCATTTCGCGTCGGAATCGACCGACCATCGGGCGAATCCTGCTGAGCGATCGCCTCGCCCGCAACTCCAGCCTCGTCGTTCCCGTTAGCTTTGCCTTGCCTCATGGTTCACCACAGTTGGAATTGATTCGATCGCGGGAAGACGACAATAAGAATGATTCGGTCAAATGCGTTTCGACAGATTTGAGGCGTTGGAGACTCCCGTCACAGCCTCTCCGCCGATCGTCATTCTGCCATCGACCAGATCACAATACAACCAACTCCTGGTCATTATATTTCTCACAGCGTTGCATGATTTTTTGGAGAGCGGGATGCGTCAGCTTCCCGGCTCCGCGTAGTGTCACCAAAAAACATGCAATAACAACGCACCGTCCAGTTGACACTGGCCGCTCGCCTAACCCGCCCACTGCTTTTGTGGATGAACCGATATTTATGTCGATCCGTCGCCGGACAACTGCGACGCCATTGACCGTGCTGGCCTGCCGAAATACACTGAACTCTCGAGACAACAGCCCAGTGACTGAGGGAAAATGACACTGGATTCCTATCCTCTCCCCATATTCCATTTTTAGCGTCATTTCTCGCATGAAACAATATCGTGTACTCATTCTGATGTTATTGATTCTGTGCGCTGGCGCAACTTGGTGGCAATTGGGGCGGCGGCCAGCACCCAAGATCGAAGTTCCCGCGGAGGTTCCCGCGGAGGTTCCCGCTGGATTCACCGGTTTAGATGAAGCGAAACAGAAGGAAATCTGGGACTCCGAGCACGTGACGTTTGAAATTGAAACGCATGTTGGTCGTGCGCTGGTGGCCGAACTTCAGAAACGTTCAACGGATCAATTGGCTGGTTTTTTCCATTCCGGTTTTTCCGGCACAGTGCCACATCGGACCACTGGAACCACCATCGGAAAGTCGTCAATAACCGAGACCACCTATACAGTGGACAAGACCGGCTCTACAAACCTGGATGCCGATGGATTTTCCCGGTTCCTCATTGAGGGTATCGACGCGGTCTCCGAAAACAGAAAGGGGCGGTTTCGCGTATTGCAGATTGCTCGTGTTGTGGATGAAGATTCGTCGGACACGTGGCAGTTAAGCGTCCTCCTCACGCTGAGTGGCACCAACGCGAAAGCCGAGCCAATAATTTACGTGTCAAGCGGCAGCATGCGCTGTCGATTTTCAAATGACGACGACATCATTGCCGGACGGATTATCGAGTCCTGGAATATTGATTCGGAAACAATCCGGAGCGGCCAACAGGCATTGATGCGGGAAGCCACGTCTCAAGTCGGATTGGACCGATTGCCGATCACGGACAACTGGACTTGCGAGCCTGAAGGCGTGCAACAGTATCGTTTTCAAACTGCGGTGGAGGACTTCAATTCCGATGGATTTTTGGATATTGCAGTCGCGACTGCGGATGATCAGCGGTTCGTGCTGCAGTGGAACCCACAAACAGGGCGATTCGAGGACGTCGCAAAGTCGCTGGGACTATCGAAAGTAAGCCAGACGGACAATCGTGCCTATCTGGCCTGCTGGATCGACTTTGATAACGATGGAGCCGTCGATTTGATTTTGGGAGATTCGCTGTTTCGAAACGTTGATGGTAAGGGATTTGAGCCAGTTGCAAACAATGGCGGCCTCAAATTTGCGTTTAACCCGATGGGCTGCATCGTGGCGGACTACGACGCAGATGGTTTGCTGGACCTGTACGTGCTTTACCAGCGGGAGAAAAACGCGAAAGCGATCCGTGATGGAAAGCCGCCAGCCTGGGTCGGCGACGACGATACCGGAGCATCCAACCAACTTTGGCGCAATGAAGGTAACGGAAACTTTGCGGAAGTGACGTTTTCCGCGAAGGCAACCGGCGGCAAACGGCACAGTTTTGCAGCCACATGGCTGCACGCCAACGAGGATCACTATCCCGACCTGTATGTTGCAAACGACTTTGCGCGGAATTCATTGTTGATTAATCAGGGTGATGGCTCTTTTGAAGACGTTGCCGAAGATTCCGGTGTCGGTGATTTTGCCACCAGCATGGGAGTCGCTTCGGGAGACATCAACGGAGATGGCATTCCGGAAATCTATGTCGCAAATATGTATTCGAAAATGGGGCGCCGAATCATTGCCCAGGTTTCGGCTCAGGATTATCCCGCCGGGATCTACGAGCAATTGGTGGGCTCCTGCGCCGGCAATCGGATGTATTCGACGCAGGGAGATGTCCGGGATTTTGAGGAGGTCAGCGAACAGCTTGGTGTCAACGCCGTCGGCTGGGCGTACGCGCCTGCATTCGCGGATTTTGACGGCGATGGTACGCTCGACGTGTATGCCACGACAGGGTTCCTGAGTTTCAACCGTCAAAAACCGGATGGGTGAACGTGCTTGTGGAGGGCTGTCGTGTCACAGCCCCTCGACCGTACCTGCAAGATCGAACCGCTTGGAAAAATCGATTCGGCTGCCGGGGAGTTCTGGACGAATACTTTCGAAATGCCGCGACAGCGAGACAACCTGAGTGCCTATGAAACGAATTGTCTGTTTCTGAACGTTGATGGCACACGGTTTTTGGATGCGTCGTTTGCATCGCAGGCAAACATCGATTCCGATTCGCGATCCGTGATGGTC
>JBDNFT010000925.1:0-4586 GCA_041689695.1 Planctomycetaceae bacterium
AACGCCGGTTTTCTCTACAAAACCTGATGCCATGAGAGTTCAAAACCAACGATGCGAAGGATCGACGTTGATGTGGATTTCAAGATTTTCACGACCGTTTAGTGCTGTTCTGTTAATGAGTTTCGTTTCAGGATGTGGCGGCGGGGCTGCTGAACCTGAAACGGCGACTGCGGATTCTAGCTCCGTAACGACGAACGAGAACGGTGAGCCAAAAGGTACTACCGATCTTAAGACAGCAGACTCTCGTCCCGCTGGTGTCGTCGCCAGCATCGACAACGCAATCGCCGCCACTGAACTGGATGGTGCTAAGTCCAGTACGGACGCCGCTCAGAAATCGCTGTTCCCTGACGACGAAGCGACACAGACGCTGCGAGAAATTCAACAACTGCGAATTTCTCCCGTGCCAGTGGATTTGGCAGAGGCCAGAAAAGTTCGCCGCGAACGTAACGAACGCATCGTCGATATGGCGACAAAAGTTCTGCGTCTGACAATGAATGAAGAGACTCGATTGCCTCAATTCCATCTGGCCGTTGGACAGCTTTTGGAGGCTCGCCTCCAGATGGCTCTGGCTGGTACACAGGATGATGTTGACTTGTTGTACGCAGATGTGCATGCCTTGAACGAACGCGATCCGAAATCCATAGCTGCTGCGGAAGGCGTTTATTACATCGCAAGATTTGCTCATACAAAAGCCGGACTCCTCGGGAAATCACAGCCCGTTTGGTTCGAAACACTTTCGCGATGGGCGAGAGAATTTTCTGATCGATTTCCGCAGCAGACACAACGCGCTGTGAGTCTGTTGTTTGGCGCGGCTCGAAGCTGCGAGTTGCAGGCAATGGCAACGGACGATCAGGAACTGGCAACTCGACTGCTGACAGAATCTCGCCTGTGCTACACCGCACTGGCTGAGAAATTTGCGATGACAGATCAAGGACAGGAAGCGACGGCGTCTTTGCGTCGTATGGCATTGGAAGGACAAACACTTTCGCAGTTCTCCGGACCAACGCTCGACGGCGGATTCATTTCATCTGATGACTTCACCGGCAAGCCGACTTTGATCTACTTCTGGGACTCCGAGAGTGAAGAGTTTGCGGCGGATCTCCTGCCGGTACTAAAAAAAATCAGCGCTGCCCTGCCCTCGTCAAAGTTTCGTATCGTTGGCGTGGCTCTCGATGAAGATGAAGCCGCGCTGAATGAGTACCTTGAATCTAAAAAGGTTCCCGGCCAGCAGATCTTTTTCACGCACGGCGAACAACGTTCATGGAGCAGTCCTCTTGTCCGCTTCTGGGGCATCGCCCAAAGCCCGACTGTCTGGCTTCTGGATGCTCAAGGCAAAGTGATTGATACGTCAATCACATCGGCGGAACTGATACCGGCGATACAGAAGATGCTGAATTAGCGAGTGCTCGAATTCCGCAGCGTGAAATGAGTCACCCGCCTTACCCTCCCGCGATCGCGCCCCAGATGATAAACGGTTCGGCGCCAGAAACGATGGCTTCGGGAAGAAGCCGATCGGTGGGATCATGCGAAAGATCCTGCTGGCAGCCGAAGTTACGCAGGAACGGGCGACGTTGTTTTGTCACGTGGTCGCGGATTGTACCGCACAGCATTGGGTAGCGAGATTCAATCGCATCAATGATGGAACACGCCGTAATCGGGACTTCAACTTCGAGAGAAATCTCTGGCCCGACGCGCGCGAGTGTCTGCAAATGATACGGCACTCAAACTCGTACACCGCTCATCAGAGTTGTCCTTTACGTTCGATGCGTTTCAAATCGCTTTGGTCGTTAGGAATCGAATTTCGGAATCGTAAGCACCGAATCATGCATGAGCAATCGCCGTTTGCGAACATCGCTGCTTGGGCATTTTTCAATCGATTCGGTCAGCTTAGTCGAATGGTGTGAAGGCGGATCGACACCAAAACCGTAGTTTTCAGAACACAAATCCTTGTTCCAATGCTCCGGAGACTCCTGCCTCGCAAGGTTGGCTCTGGAGGCGGGAGGCGGGAGCATCCGATCATTGGCGTCCCAAGGCTGGTGCCCTGGAACGAGAATTAAGCGTGTCGTGCAGCGATTGTCAGGCGTTCGCGGGATCTTCGAAGCGGATATTGCGATAGATCTCAGACAGCGGAATCATGACTTCGATGGAATCAAATCGAACCGATCCTTCAATCGATTGCATTGACTCGCATGTCACTTGGATAGACCTCGCATCAGCGATTCTTCAATGCGTTACCGATTTCACGCACAAGATTTCCAACAATCAAATTGTGTTCACGAGACGCACCCACCATCGCAAACACTTCACCACGAGAGTATGGACTCTTGAATTCCGCCTTGCGTTCCTGAGCAAGATACTGCGTCGTGGAGAGATAAGATTTTGGTGCCGTTGACATTTATCGAACCAAATCTGCGTAGAAAAATCGTCTGAGAACCTTTTTAATGTCGCAGGTCCGTGACGCATTGCCAATGCCTTTCATTTCAAATGCGATTTGTGCTCCAAATCGTCCTGTCATTAATCGTCCCGTCAAAAAAAATGAGTGTCAATTTCAGAGGGTGCGGCATCATCAATGAACCGTGTGAATCCGAAGTGTCGGTTCTGTATCGTGTTCGGAATCGTCAATTGACAGGACGATTTGGGTCAGGACGATGAATCGCAGTTTTACCACGGAGGGCACTGAGTTCACGGAAAGGGCGCGTGACGGCGGTTTGATGCGCGGCGGTTTACACACCCAACATCGAGCGGATGCGATTGTGCCATTTCTGGCATCGGCGGGACGTAGACTCGTATCGCAGCGATGGCTGTCTACAATCTCGACGCTATGACCAATGCAGGACGGCAGGTTCCTTCGACTCTTGCTGAACTGACGACGTTGATGGGAACGGCTCCGGGGTTTGCTGAGGTGGTTGCTTCATTGCATTCCGGGAACAGTGCCACGATCGACGGCGCCTGGGGCTCAGCGTGCGCGCTGAGTTTGGCGGCGATTGCGGCAGCAGATCGGAAACGATCACATCTGGTCGTGCTGCCAACCATCCGCGATGCTGAAGAATTCGTGGATGAATTGACGGACCTTGCGAAATCGCCCGTGATGCTTTTCCGGGCATGGGAAAGTCTGCCGGACGCAGTGGATGCTGGCGACTCCGTCTATGCCGCGCGACTGGCGACCATGCGACGGCTCAATGACGCTGATCGAACGCCAGCTTTGATCGTGACGTGCATCCCGGCATTGTTGCAACCTGTGCCCGCCCGAGATGCGATCAAGGCGGCGACTCGCACGATTGCGGTTGGTGACGAACTAAATCTGGACGAACTTATCGAATGGCTGATCGCCCGCGGATTTGATCGAGTGACCGCTGTCGAGATGCCGGGTGAATTCTGTATTCATGGCGGCATTCTGGATATCTTCCCGGCGTCGGAACCCGATGCGATTCGCATCGAACTGTTCGGCGATGAGATCGAATCGATTCGGTCGTTCAACGTCGAAAGTCAGCGACGCCTGGAAGACTTGAAGAGCATCTCGCTGACAGCGACGACACAGCGTGCTGATGCGGCTGACAATTCTCGTTCCGCCAATTCTCGTTCCGGGGCTGCCGCCCTGGAACGCACTGCCCCGGAGGCTCCTGCCTCCCGTGACAATCTCGCGAGGCAGGAGCCTCCAAAGCAGCGTGTTCCGAGGCAGGAGCCTCGAAACAAGGTTGATGCGCCGTCACCCGTTTTCGCTGGACCGACCGAAAGCCTCATCGATTCGCTGCCGCCCTCAACAATCGTCGTTCTCACAGATCTGCAGCAATCCATCAGCGAAGGCCGCATGTATCTGCAGCGACTTTCGAGTCCCGTTGGTCTCTACAGTGTCGATGCGACCATGGCACGGCTCATGGAATTTCCATCGGTCACCATTGATGCGCTCGGAGCCGACAGTTACGAAACTTCGTGCCATCTGAGTATCGAAGCCATCGAACGTCTTTCCGGCAGTCGCCGTGACGCGCTGGTTGAGTTGTCAGAATTGCTCGGTCCCAGCGATCACGTGCTGCTTTGCTGTCACAACGAAGGCGAGCACGAACGGCTGAACGAGCTGATCAAGGAAACCGATGCGTCCCACAACACAACGCTCGCATCACGCATTCAGCTGACAACCGGCCGTCTGCGACGTGGCTTCAGGCTGATCGATCACAATCTTATCGTCATTAGCGACAACGAACTGTTCTCTCGTGCGACAACACGCACCACCACGCGGAAGCGGCGAGCGGACTCGAGGGCGATTGATACATTTCTTGACCTGCGAGACGGCGATCTGGTTGTGCATGTGGCACACGGCATCGCGAAATATCGCGGCATGAAGAAAGTTGAAAACGGCGGGCAACAGGAAGAACACATGCTGCTGGAATTCCGTGACAGCGTGGTCGTGTATGTTCCGGTCTCACTGATTCATCTGGTTCAGAAATACATCGGCCCGGCCAAGTCCTCACCGGAACTTACAAAATATGGTGGCACCTCATGGTTGAAGAAGAAGGATCAAGTTGCTGAAGCGGTGTCTGACATGGCCACTGACATGCTGAAACTTCAGGCCGAACGTGCGTCGCGACCGG
>JBDNFT010000926.1:0-2358 GCA_041689695.1 Planctomycetaceae bacterium
GAATTGAACTATGAGTGAATCAAATCTCCAAACACAAAAAAAAGCAGCCGGCGACAAAAAGCAATCGGCCCGCCCGAAGAGAAAACTCTGGAGGAAAATCTTAATCGTTCTGGGGCTGCTACTCGTCCTCGGCTTGGGATACAACGCTTTTCGAAGTTGGCAGGCAAGCTCACAGCTTGAATCTCGGCTGGCCAAACTCCGCGATCGAGGCGAGCCGCTTACGTATGACGAACTTTACGCCAAAGCACTCCCCGAAGACGACAACGCGCAAACGTGGATTCGGCGTGCCCGACCTCACACCGAACAGCTCAATCGGCTGCTGAATGACTATCTGTCGACCGAAGAATACCAGTCGTTTCGCCCGAATGTTGAGCAAATGAAAATGTTGCAGGATGCCTTCGAACAGCATGCGGAAGCCTTCGCACACTACGCGCGGGCTGCCGACTGTTTGGGCTATCAATCCGATTGGCGTATCGGAGCCCAGCCGTCGAAATCACTTGAACTGAACCTGAAGAACAGTTCGGAGACAAGATCGGTCCTGCGTCACTGCTCGGCCCGTGCCGGTTTGCTGATGGCGGAAGGCAAATTCGATGAGGCATTGAAACTGGGGCTGCAGATGCTGTCGCTTTCGCGGCGAGCCGAGCACGAGCCGATGGTCGTAGGCTATCTGGTGGGGACGGCGTGCCGTCTGATCAGCCTGAACGTGATCGGCGCAGTGCTCGAACGGAGTCCACTGACCGACGAACAACGGCAGCAAATCGACTCGGCACTCGCCGACTGTGAATCTGCTGATGGTTTCCAGCACGCTTTGGTTTCAGAGCGGATCTACGGATTGGCGTCGTTCCGGGCGGACATTTTCGGAGGGGCAATGCGTTCGATGGTGATGTGGAAGCTCAAGCTGGATGCTTGCGATTATCTCGACCTGATGGACGAAGTGAACCGCCTGGCGACGCAGCCACGCCATGCTGTCGTCGATGAGTTAAACGGTCTAACAGATCGGGAAGTTGGTCCACTGACGGCCTTGGTCCTTCCTGCGTTCCTGGGTGCTAGAAATGCGCATGACAGGGCGCTGGCCCGCGTGCGTTGCGTTCGTCTGTTAAACGCTCTGCAACGCAAATCGCCAGAGGGAATCACTGACAAGCCGGCGCTCAGCGAACTTCCCGGTACTGGGGAATCGCGACAGGATCCTTTTACCGGCAAACCGCTGATGGTCCGGGTCACGGACGAAGCCGTCGTCGTGTATTCGGTGGGGATAAACGGCAGAGACGATGGAGGCAGTTTAGACGATCAAGAAGATCAAGGGATCCGGGTCGAACTGAAGGAAGCGGGATCGCTTCGCGAATGACGTCAGCTGGACAAAAGCAATCCAGGCACCGAGAAGGAGACGATGGCCAAAGGGGCTCCATGCAGGTGGGCCTTCAAGCTCAGGATCCGTATCCCCAAAGTGTCGCGGCAAACGTTGGTTTTTCGCCAGCATTGCCAATCCGACCCGCCGGACGGCTTTTTCGGCGATTGCATTCCCATTGACTCATCTCACTATTCAAATCGCCGAGAAGCCGTGCGGGGCGAAGTTGATGGCGCGAGCAGACCTGAGCCAGATTCCTCAGCAGCGTTCAGTCGGGGCGAAGTCTGAATGGGTCAGAAATCTGTACGCTTTGTTCGTGTCGGACCGACACACGGAGGTAACTTGTCATCGAGTGGCGATCGTATCCTGGCAATGTCGGATGCAACCGGAGATTCGGAATCTCTCGACGTTGCAATGGGTTTGGAATTACCCATATGTCGCTCGATGCTGAAAAACGCTCCGCGACGGTTTAAGTTCAGCGCTCCTTTGAAAAGCACGAAAAATCGACAGCGAGTGATTCATCAATCGCCGGTACATCAGCCTTTGTCACGCGGTTTCACAAACCAGCCGATGACCCTGGTCAGGGCGTTTTCGATGGGTGGTAGGTCTGGCGTGATGCGGAACCGGGCGGTCAGGTCCTGCCAGTCGTTCAGCCAGGTGTTGTGATCTGGATAGCGTTCATCGGGGTTGAATGCCAGACCGCGGACAACCAGCGCGTCGAGTCTGTCGCGTAATGACCGGGGTAACTTCTGGCAAGTTTTCGAAATCTGACTGGGAGGAAGCAAAGTGTCGGCAGCTCGCGCAATGAACTCCGGTCGTCCGGCTTTGCCTCGCAATCCACCATACGGCAATTGCAGCGTCAGCAGTTCAAAGAACAACACCGACACAGAAAACTGATCGCAGGCCAGACTGGCTGGTGTTTCGCCGTTCTGAAGTTCCGGTTCGGCGTAGCAGCGGTGATGCCCGTCACCGTCGCTGCGACGGGTGGTCCAGTCCTTCGTCCACGCTCTGCC
>JBDNFT010000927.1:0-9066 GCA_041689695.1 Planctomycetaceae bacterium
GCGTGACCGCAAGTATCTGCTTGTTCCAGTTTGCTCCCGCTTCACGAACAGCTTTTGCGAAGACAGCCAAAGCCCATGGATGAAGCGAGATTTCCGGCTCATCGAAAAGAATGAGGGAAGGTCGATCTTTCCCTTCAGAAAAAAGGGCTGTCAGCAACAAAAGCATCTGCAAGTGACCGTCTGAAACACCAGAAGCCAGGATGGGTTTTGATTTTTCTTTTTCGAGGAACTGCCCGTAAACGGAGTTTGGCCCGGTTTGTTCCAGCACAATTCCGTCAAAGGTCGGAAACGCTTCTGTCATGTACTCCATGATTGTGTCAAATCGAGTGTCCCGGTGTTTTCTATCGTGCAGATTCCGTAGTACGGACCACGCATTTTCGCCGCGTTTTTTAAGTTGCTGGTCATGACCAGACTCTGATCCTTGAGTCTTAAGTCGATGCAGCAGAAAGGAACGAGAATGATACAGTCGGACAAAATGAAGCAGTCGGTCAAGATCGCCAGCGTCCTCATCTGACGAGTTGAACTGCATGTAGAGATTGAGCGAAAGCTTTTCAGGTTCACGCAGCTTGACGCTCAAATTCTGAGATACCGCGCTGTTGTAAAGGATGGCATTTTCAACCCCGACATTTCGCTGAATAACTGTCTCATCGCCAGGGATTCGGCGAAGCTCTTCACCCGGCATTGAATTGATCGATCCCGATGCCAAGTCAAACCGCAATGAATAGGAGATGTGTTCAGTCTCCATCGTAATTGAGATTCTCTGATCATCATCCGCAGCACCATCGAACAGAATTCCGATTCCGTGACTCCGATCGGCCGAGGCCAGTTCGACTCCGCGGATCGCACAATCTCGCACAAACCAAAGAGTATCCAGCAGGGTTGATTTTCCGGAGCCATTTGCACCGAAAAAGACATTCACGGCTTTCAGCGGCAACTCAACGTCTGCCAGAGACCGAAAGTTCTTAACATGAAGGCTTGCGATTCGAGCCATTTGGATTATTCCTGAATTGCACTACACAGCGGGTTGCAGAGACTGCCAAAGAAGATTTGTTCGACACCCGAAAGTCCTTCGAGTAGCATTGATGATTGCGGTCGAGTGATTTTCGCATAAAGAATGGAAGCCGGTCAACTAATACCATGCATGGTTGGAGAAACGGACAAATCGTCCCGGACAGCGGCTGGCAGCGGCTTTCCAGTCGGTTGAACCGGAACAATGTGGCAATCATCAAAAATGAATGGGCGACCGGTGTTTTGGATAAAACGGGTCAAGCGGCTCAATTTGTGCGGTTCAAAGATGGCACTTCAGGCATGTCGATCACCACGATGATTTCCAATATCTGCCAAATTGTAGAGGACTTTGGCAAGAGCTGCGGCCTGATGGATTTTGAGATGGAGCGCATTGTCCGCTCTCGAACGGACGGAAAAGATGAATGGGTCGTTCAACTGCAGTGTAATAATATCGACCCCTTGATCGAAGACGATGATCGGTGCGCGATCGTTGTCGTTGATGCCTAATCCGAAAGGCCACGGTTGCTTGAAGGGCTATAAACGGTTTCCAATGTTGACTGCAAAAACCGGCATGTCTGGGGAATTCGCAATTTCCCCGGATTCAACGTCATCGCGGGCTGCGGGTGTGAACGAGGTGTTACAATTTGAATCGCAGTAAATGTCGCTGAATACTGGAGCTAGACCGTGCATGACGTTTCCCGAGAACTTGATGAGATCTTTGATCGCGTTGATAGCCAAACGGCGGCAATGCTGGAAAGAACCGTTCGGAATGCGGTCGCACTGGCTGTTCAACGAACTGGCAATTTCACCGCGAAGGATTCAATGAGATATCCGCTTGGTTATTTCCAAGCGACAGAAGGCTGTTTCGCTGACGAACATTTGAAATCTCCAATGTCAGATTAGACGGACCGTCCATGTCTTTTAGTTTTTCACATTGGAATCTCGCCTGCGTGTCCTTCGAAGGACTCCTCGATACAGTTCCCGGCATCGTCGAAAATGAAGCTACACCGTCCAACCTGGAAATCTCTGACAGCGGTTGCCTTCAACTTCTCACGAATCGCCGTGCGACTTTCTATTGGTGCCTTCGTGGAGAGCGGTAACGACAGCTCACTGGCATGAATTGCAGGAAGACATGGTGTCACGATTCGTGATGAAAACTGTCGAATGTGCGCAACTGCCTCTCTACGTGGCAATCGTTTACTACGATACGAAGTCAGAACAGTGACGGGGGGCCTCTCCCTGGCAAATAAGGGCCAAAGCTCGTTTGCATAGCCGTTTGTCGAGCCATGATGACTGATCTTCACGGCATGAGATGATAAGTTGTCAGCGCCGAACTCGCGCATGACATCGAGCCATCCGGCAGACTCTACGTCACCACCAAGAACGATTCGTGTGCTTCCGTAAATGACGAGCAGGGCCATAGAAACAACATTTTGATTCGACCTGGGAAGGGACGCCTGGAGGCGGTCTTTGTCGTCGAAACATTTTGCCAATCCCTGTTCGTACAACTCAGTCTGATTCGTCGATGGCGCAAGAGCCCAAACCTGGAATTCCGCATGCCCATTCACGGGAACAGGAAAAAGCTGATTGCCGGTCGTCGCCGTCTTTGGAACAAGAGGAGTTTTCGACGCTTCTTTTTTCTGTTTGACCAGACGGAATATTCGATCGAGTTCGCTCGCATCTTCGATACTTGTTGCGTTGCCGGACTTCCTTGCGTCGATTTCTGCTGCTTTGAGTATCCACTTCAGCCGCTGCCCTGTCATTACTGACGGACGCCAAAAACAATCGACATCGCATCGTTCCAGCAAATGACTCATACCGCGATAATGATCGTCGTGCGGGTGAGTCATGCAGAGGAATGCGAGGTGATCGATCCCGCGATCGGTCAGAAACCTCAGTACCGGGTTCTTGGAACTGTGTTTCAATGACCCCGAATAACAATCGACTACACCCCATTCACCAGACGGCAATCGAAGAACAATACTCTCGCCCTTCGCAGCACCGAAGACGTGAATTTCGAGCCTCTTGGTGTCAATAGTCGCCATCAAGTTCGCAACCCGAAATTAGTTCGTCGAGTCTTTGATCAATCGCCTTCTCTTCCTCCGGTGTCACTTCAATGTCGGGGATTGTTTGGAAAAGAACTTCGACATTGCCATCTGCGATGACTGTCTGACATATGAATCGCCTGTTCTCGCGAATCCCCAACTCGGCGAATTCATCCGCCGGATATTCTCCTGCAAGTTCTTCACCAGCGTCAGTCGTCAGCGTCACGAATGCCGTCGGGCCTTCGATGTAATCCACGAAACCTGTGAACTGCTCGAGAACGGTGGTATCGCATTTCACATCCATTAGACCTGCAATCTGCAGTTCGGCACTTGCTAGCCAGGATCGCAGTTGCCGGATTTTCTCGATCGAATCACTTGATCTCTGGACCGATCGATAGAGCTTGACCAGCGACTGAGATTCGATTCCTGAAAACACATCACCCAAGGTTTGCTGTACCCATGACGCGAATGCTGACTTTCCATCCGACACGGCCTCACGCATCCCGTGATCGCTAGAAACGATCCAGGCCGATGGGAGATCGTCTTTTTTGTGCTGCGCGTAGGAACCCTTGAATTGCAAAACTGCCATTTTAGAAATGGATTCTTCGTAACTCTCCACCGCCGCTGATTGCTGCCGTCCCCATGTTGGAAGTATCACCAAGTCGATGTCGAGAATGTCTCTCACTCGCACATACATTCTTTTTGCGTCGCTCACATCACGCGGTGTCGCGCTATGACACTTGCGGCTTTGGCCTTCTGGGGCAAAGCGATGAATTGGCCCTGATTCACATTCAAATAGGGTCTCAGTTGGATTCATCAGTAACTTCCCCCGAAATAACTGTCGGTATTCCGATGGCTTGAGGCTGGCTCATCCGGCTGGAGGCAATTTTTGCCTTTTGTATTGCGCGTTCACATTGAGCTTTCAAATTGAGCTTTCAAATCGAGAACGTCAGACTCATCGAGCGCGATGCTGAGGCTGTGATTACCATCACGATTGTCGAAATTCAGTCGGAGAGTGTATGAAACCACCGCTCCGTCCATTTTCAATTGGTCATCGTCCAAGTCATTGAACACAGGCCGAATGTCCGTGACGATGCGCGCCCCTTGGAACAGATCTGCATGATCGTATGCCAGATCTGTCGCTTTCGACACTGTGCGAATTGCATCGGCCTGCAAAAGTTGACGCAACTCGGGTTCAATACTCTGCCAAGCCGCTTTATCTTCAGGCGACCAATCTGCCAACATCGCGATTCCGTTGCGAAGACCGTCCAAGACTCCGTCAACTGTTCGTACGCTCTGCCGAATGAGTTGATTCAGTGGCAATAGTGACCGCACCACTAATTCAGCCGTTTCGGCGTCTCCGCCAAGAGCTTCTGTCACTCTCGTGATAAGGTCTGCTGGCCGCAGCGGAAGTACTTCGCAGGTTGCGACGTGATCGATGACTTTCTGAAGTTGAGCGGCACCCAGATCACGTATCGTTGCAAAATCCGCCGCCTGCTCTCTGGGGATTCGGAACTTGACCGCCATTGAAAACTTGCCTTGAAGTACGGGTTCTTAAGAGCTTCGGCCATCGTCTTGACGGGAATTCTACGCCTATGACCAAATTGGATCAAGGACACCATTCCGATGGAATCGGTTCGTAAGAGTGTAGTATTGCTTTGACGGATTGGCACTCAACACAGCCAAACGCTGGAAAAATCAGTGGTATTCTTTTCCGCGCAGACGGATTAGAGAGCCCAGTCCGGGGTGATAATCACTAGGACTAGCGAGACGCATGGATTGTGTCGATTCATTGGAGGCAGTACAGAATGGCTTTGAATTTCCGCGTAAAAAGGGCCAAGTAAGTACTGGCGCAGGAGTCTGACTTTCTTCAAAATGCAAAATCTGACATTTGAGCCGGTATTGTCTCACGACATAATCTTCCACATCGGCTGCGCGCCTTCGACGCCAACAAGTGAGTTATCAAGACCGCCAAAGAAGTACGTCAGCTTTTCCGGACTTAAACCGAGCTGCGTCAGGATCGTGGCGTGCATGTGTCGGACATGGAACACGTCCTCTACGGCCTTGCTGCCGATTTCGTCGGTGGCTCCGACTGTGGTGCCGCCTTTGATACCACCGCCAGCCATCCAGATGGTGAAGCCGTAGCTGTTGTGATCGCGGCCGCTGCCGGTGGCGTATTCGGCTGTGGGCTGGCGTCCAAATTCGCCGCCCCAGACGATCAGCGTGTCCTTGAGCATGCCGCGATCTTTCAAGTCCTTGATGAGCCCGGCGATTGGTTTATCGGTCTCACCGGCATGGAGGTTGTGATTCACTTCCATATCAGAGTGCGCGTCCCAGTTGTAGTCGTTGTGGGCTCCGCCGGAATAAATCTGCACGAAACGTACACCGCGTTCGACAAGGCGACGAGCCAACAAGCACTGACGTCCAAACTTTTCACTCTTCGGATCGGTCAGACCGTACTGCTCCTGAGTCGCCGCAGTCTCCTGCGAAATGTCCACGGCTTCCGGTGCTTGTGACTGCATCTTGTAGGCCAGTTCGTAGCTGGCAATTCGGGCGGCGAGGTTGCTGTTATCGGAACGCGTGGCAAAGTGCTCTTCGTTGTATTGTCGCAGCGTGTCCAGTAATCGCCGCTGCGAGTTGCCAGCGAGTTCTGACGGCGGCGTGAGATCCAAAATCGGATTCTTGCCGGATCGCATGACGGTCGCCTGGTACGTCGCGGGCATGTAGCCGCTGCTCCAGTTTTTCGAACCGCTGATCGGGCCTCCGCGAGGATCGAGCATCACGACGAAGCCCGGTAAATCTTCGTTCACGCTGCCGAGTCCATAGTTCGCCCATGAGCCAACGCAGGGATGACCGCTGAGGACTCGTCCTGAATTCATCATCAGCATGGCAGAACCGTGAATCGGCGAATCCGCCGTCATCGAATGGACGAAGGCAATGTCGTCCGCACAGGTTCCCAGGCGAGGAAACAGATCGCTGATCCATTTGCCACATTGGCCGTATTGCTTGAACTTCCAGCGAGGTTCGACGATGCGGCCCTGATTGCGGTGACCACCGCGACCAAAAGTTTTGACTTCGATCGTCTTGCCATCCATGCCGTACATCGATGGCTTGTAGTCGAAGGTATCAACTTGGCTCGGCCCACCATACATATACAGAAAGATGACGTTCTTGGCCTTTGGAGCGAAGTGCGGTTCTTTCGCAGCCAGCGGGTTTCTGAATTCGGTGGCACCGTCAGCGGCCACCGCCTGGCTGTTGAGGAAACCATCGCGTTCCATCATGGCGGTCATGGCCAGTCCGGCGAATCCGGAACCAGTCTGCCACAGCATTTCGCGGCGAGTGCGTCCGCAGAAGTTTTGAGTTGTCATTGTATGAGCCTAATCCAGGTAAACAAACTCGTTCAGATTTAACGCGACCAGACAGAAGTATTTTCGAGCCTGCTCGGCGGTCATGTGATTTTCGTTCTGCAAAGTGTTAATCAACTTCAAGCCTCGCGCGACTTCTTCATCCGTCGGTGGTCGCTGCATAACTCGCCGAAGAGCCGCCCGAATCTGAACGTCCAGCGTGTCTGGATATTCTTCGTTCAGCATGTCAGAAAACGACGACGCCTGCTTCAGAATGAACTCACTATTGAGCAGTCCCAGGGCCTGCGTCGGTTGCGTGGTTGCAAAACGCACCGGACATGTTTGGTCGGTGTCGGCCATATCGAAGCTCTCCAGAATCGGATCGAGCAACGAACGTTTGACGTGAACATAAACACTGCGACGTGCTTCATCTTCTGGAGATGATTTGCCCCAGCCGGATCCTGGCTGTGACTGTCCGGCTTTGACTTCCGCTGGAATGTCGGTGTAAATCGACGGGCCATACATGCGATCGACATTCAAGGTGCCATTGGCCCACAAAATGGAATCACGGACTTCTTCGGCTGAAAGTCGTCGCATATCAAAGCGCCAGAAATGGTCGTTGGTGGCGTCTTTCGCCAATGCGTCTTCGCGACCGGTGGAACTCATTTGATACGCGGCGGAATTCATGATCAGTCGATGCATGGCTTTCATCGACCAACCGTCTTCCACAAACTTCGCTGCCAGCCAGTCTAGCAGTTCCGGATGAGTCGGCTTGCTACCCTGAAATCCAAAGTCGCTGGAGGTACGAACAATGCCGCGACCAAGATGATATTGCCAGATGCGATTCACGATCACTCGCGATGTGAGCGGATTGGCGGGACTCGTCATCCACTTCGCTAATCCAGTGCGGCGTCCGCTGGAAACAGCTCCTTCTGCGAGAGGCAAAATTTCAGGCTGCGGAGGCGAGAGCACGGACGGAAACGCCGGTAAAACTTCAACGCCGGGAGACTGCGGATTACCTCGCAGCAGTAGAAACGTGGGCTTCATGCCTGCCAGGTCTTCTTTAACGCACAGTGCTTGAGCCATCCCAGTCGGACGGCTTTCCCGGTGTTTGTTGCGATGATCCGTGAGACCTCGATAACGATTGACTTCTTTCTCGGTCAGCAGTCCGCCTTTGCGTCTTTCGATCAGAAGCACACGGTTTTCTTCGTATGCAAATTCGTCGTTATCAACGCCCGAAAAATCGGGCTTCACTTTCGCTTCGATCTTCTCCAAATCACCTTCGATGTTTTTGAGTTCGCGTTCGTACTGAGCAACGGCCGCTTCGTGCAGAGCACTATCTTCGGGCTGAGCGATTTCTGTAACAGAAGATTCCAGCACCGATTCATGCGACCGATTTCCGTACCGCTTCACGCCGCGAAAGAACGCGATCATGCTGTAGTAGTCTGTCTGTGGAATCGGATCAATCTTATGATCGTGACACCGAGCGCAGTTGATTGACAGTCCAAGCATGGTCTGACCGGTTGTCGTGACGATGTCATCCAGATCGTCATAGTAGGCGAGTTCCGGATCGGCCGGCTCATCGTCCCAGCGACCGAGTCGGTAATAGCCCGTCGCGATGATGGAATCCGGCGTCTTGTTTGCCAGTTCATCGCCAGCGAGCTGTTCGGTGATGAACTGATCATACGGTTTGTCGCTGTTGAACGACTGAATCACATAATCACGATACCGCCAGACGAACGGTTTGGCACCGTCTCGTTCGTAGCTGTTGGTTTCGGCATAGCGAACCAGATCCAGCCAATGGCGACCCCATTGTTCGCCATAATGAGGCGACTCAAGAAGCTGGTCGATCAACGCGGACCATGCCAGAGGTGTTGGGTTCGCGGCGAAGGCTTCGACGACTTCTGGTTCCGGCGGCAGGCCAGTCAAATCGTAATATGCTCGCCGTACAAGTTCCTGCGGTGATGCCGGATCATTGGGAGTTAATCCATGACCGGCCAACTGATGTTGAATAAAACCATCAATGTCGTTCTTAGGCCAGTCTCCGGCTACTGCCGGAGTCTGAGGTTTTTTTACGGGTTGAAACGACCAGTGTTTTTTTGTTTCGTCGTTGACTCGCGGCGGCTCGCGGGGCGCTTCGAAGTGTAAAACCGTGAGATCTTTGGGCCACGCGAGTCCGTTCTTCACCCAGTTTGAAAACGATTCGATCTGCTTGGACGACATTTGCCCAGTCGGCGGCATTTCGTAACCATCGTATCGGATCGCTTTGATGAGCAGGCTTTCGGCGGGATTGGTGAGATCAACCGCTGAACCGGATTCGCCGCCCGCGATTATCGCGTCACGTCGCGTCAGGTCGAGCCCGCCCTTTGGCTTTTCGCCGGAGTGGCACTTCAGGCAATTAGCCTCCAGTAGGCCCACAATTTCTGATTCGAACGTGGCGACGTGTTCAGCCGGAAAGTCCGGAATCTCGTCCGCAGCCGAGGTGCGAATGAGGAAGGACACCAGAAGAAGTGCGGAAATGCACTGAAACGACATGTCGGATCTCTATACTATAAGGCGGGATGGGTTTGGAGTGGAAGATGCTTAATATAGTAGACGTAACTCTCCAAGTGACGCTGGCCGCAATGGCGACGTTTGAGCATTCGTCACTCGGAGAGTGACGGCTACTA
>JBDNFT010000928.1:0-4072 GCA_041689695.1 Planctomycetaceae bacterium
ACGGAGGCAGCCAATGGCTTTTCCACCAGCACATGTTTGCCAGCCTGCAGAGCCGCAATACCGAGTGGTGCGTGAGTCGCCACCGGAGTTGCGATGGCGACGGCATCGACATCGTCGCGATCCAGCAGTTCGTTAAAACTCTCAACAGCTGCAACGCCCGGATAACCCGACAGTATTTTGTCAAGCCGTCTGCGATCCCTGTCACAGACAGCGACCAGCGTCACATCGGAACACGCTGTGAAATTTCGTATGAGATTTGGTCCCCAATACCCTGCACCAATAACCGCAACACGAATCATGACTGCACTTTCTGAGATTGCGAATCGGGAGAGTTATTTCCCGAGCCGATGAATTCCTCGATAATGTAGCGAGGTCGACCGCGGGCTTCGTCAAAAGTTCGCCACAAGTACTCGCCAAGGACTCCAAGCATGAGCAGGATCGCCCCCTGTCCTACGAGCAATACGGTCATCAAAGCCGCGAAACCCGTACCAGCTGCCACCCACCCGGTGAGTCGCCCGACAACGACGACCAGTCCATAGCAAAATCCTGCTACTGCCATCAGACTGCCAAAAAGCGACATGAAGCGGATGGGGACATAGCTAAAGGACACAATAGAGTCGATCAACAGCTTTATTCGCTTGCTCAGTGTCCACTTACTCGATCCAGCATTGCGCGCAAGCTTGGTGTACTCAATCGTTGTCTGACGAAACCCCATCCACAGAATCATTGCCAGAAAACTGGTGTTTTTCTCCGGTATCGCTTTGTAGGCATCAATGACTTTTCGATCCAGTAGTAAGAAATCGGCCCCTTTCCTGGGCATGTCCGGCAAGGCGAATCGACGCATCATCCAGTAGTAGACCCGAGCAAACAGTTTGGTGTACCAGGATTCGCCTTCTCGTGCCGAACGTGTCGCCCAAACGACATCGTTACCGGCGCGCCAGCATTGCAATAACTCCGGTATCATCTCCGGCGGATCCTGAAGATCTGCGGCGAGGAGAATTGCGCTATCGCCTCGGCACTTCGCCAACCCCGCCGAGTAGGCTGCGTGTGATCCATAGTTTCGTGAGAGCCGAATGTACTGGACCCGAAGATCTTCCCGTGCCCATTCTTTGGCAATCTCGGCACTGCCATCTGTCGAGTGATCATCGATCAGGACTATTTCATAATCCACGCCGGCCAGCGTCAAAGCAGTGCTAACTCGCTCACGAAGAACGGGAAGATTTGACTCTTCATTCAAAAATGCTGTGAGTATGCTTAATTGGGGCATCAATGGTCTCTAATCACTCCAATTCAGATTTCTTTTTGGGACGAGCCTGCGGCACTTAGGCTCCGAACTAGCTTTTCAAGACGATCGACGCGGTCCTGAAGTTTCCGCACGTCGCGAGGGCAGCTGACTATTCCATTGTCCGGAACGTCACGTTCAACGAATGTCAAGGGGCCGATGATGACCCCGTTGCCAATGGTCACACCAGGAGCGATAACGGATGGCCCGGCAATGAAACAGTTACTGCCAATCCTAGTTTCAGCATACTTGATTCCTTCTTTTGCAGGACTTCCAGTGAGCCCTTGAATTGCCTGCTTGTGGCTTGTATGACTCCATATCAGCACATTAAGACCAATCTGAGTGTTGTCGCCAATATGTAGTCCGCCTTGTGCGTCCAGGATTGCTCCTTCTCCGATCCAGACATTCTTCCCTAGTATCAGTTTCTCCGGGGCCAGGATTTTTGCACGTTCGCGTATTCGACAGCCTTCAGGGAGACCCAAGAGCCGGGCCCGTTCGTGATCCGTCATGACATCGCTGAGACAATAGGTAAGAATCTGATTTCGAAGCGTCGAATCGGTATTTGGATCAAGCATGATCAACCGCTCCAAAAGACTTGAGTGTTGTGAGAGTTCGAGAGGACTTCGTAACGAAGTTGTTCCTGTCGTCTGCTGCTTGACTTCGATTGGGTACCAGTAACGCAATTATGCTCGGCAGAGTAATCAATACACAGGCGATGCGTACCAGAATCATCATCTCTCCTCCCGCATCTGACCCGAAATCAACAATTAGCTCGCTGGAAACAGCCTCGGCCAGTCCGATTCCACCGGGGGTAAACGGGAGACAGTTGGCAATGACGATTAACGGCCCGGCAGCGAATGCAGCCTGCCATGTCAGATCTTGCCCCAGGAGCATCGCGGCTGCCGAGAACGAGGCGACAGTCATCGTACTGCTGATGCAGGACAAGCCAAAGCAGCCCAATAATTGGGGCATGCCCGCTCGATAAAGTGCGAAGGACTCGTCCCAGGCGCTCCGCAAGCTAATGGGCATCATCCACAAGAGAAGGCTGCGCGATCGCTTTTCCAGTAGAGCGATCAGTGCAATTGTCATTCCCGCCAGCAGGACAGTATTCGCCAAAATGATTGCGATTATGGCTGACTGGGGTTCCCCTTTGACCGCCGTCCACAGCAGAGAAAAAGACCCCAGACAAAGAAGGCTGTGCAGTCCCAGAAATCGATCGGCCAGCACCGTGGAGAGCGCTCGTGCCCGCGCCTGATGGTGGTGCCGCAGAATCAATATACCTTTCGCCAGATCGCCACTTGCAGCACCGGGCAGAACCAAAGCTGTGAGGTAGCCTATCCAGGTTAAACGAATAATTTTTGTTAGTGGCTCCGGTAGTCCCTGAATTTTTAGCAACCACCACCAGCGAACGGCCGGGAGCAACATCGACCCCATAACCAGCAGCAGCAACGGCAGTAACTGCCAGTTCAGCGGCACCGCAGCAAGTCGATCCAGTTGCAATCGACCGCTAACGATCAGCCATCCGAGCAGTGTTCCAGACAGAAAAATTTTGACCATTCGAAGCAGGCGAGGATGCTGGAGTATCGTGTTCAATTCTGACTCCCCGCGATCACACTGTCACTTAGGTGACGAAAGGAGACTGACATAAGTACACGGATTACCTGATCCTGTTCTTCATTGGTCATTTGCGGATACAGAGGCAGCAGCATTGATTCCGCACTGGCAACTTCGCTCTGCAAGAGATCGTGCGGGACTGAGTAGTCAGCGTAGGCAGGTTCCTGATGTGACAACATCACACCTCGGCGGGTGGCAATTCCCTGATCCAACATCAGCTGCATCAAAGCATTGCGATTCAGGGGGGCGTCAGCAGTGAGCTTCACCGCGTAGCTCTGGAAATTACTTGTGGCATAGTCCGGCTCAAAGGGAGGGATGAGCCACGAATGCCCCGTTAACGCATGAGTATAACGAGCAGCGATCTCCCGACGACGGCTGACGATCCAGTTTAAACGTTTGACTTGTTGAGTTCCGATTGCCGCCTGAACGTCGGTCAATCGATAGTTGTATCCGACTTCGTCGTAGCTTTCGATGATGACTTTCTTCGCTCCATGCCGTACGGTGTCGGGCACGCTCATCCCGTGCTGGCGTAACTGTCGGAGCCGACTCGCGTATGCAGCATTGTCGGTGGTAATCATGCCGCCATCACCGGTCGTAATAATCTTCCTTGGATGCAGGCTGAAACACGCCATTTCGCTGTGTCCGCCGATCAGACGTCCTTTGTATTGACTTCCAATAGCACAGGCGGCATCCTCAAAAATCATGATTCCATATTTTTCGCCGATCTCAAGAAATCGATCCATGTCCGCAGGCATCCCGATTTGATGCACGGGCATTATCGCTTTCGTCCGCAGAGTGATGGCCGCTTCTGCGGCGTCCGGATCAAGGTTGTACGTCGTCGGATCCACATCGGCGAATACCGGAGTTGCTCCGGCATGTTTGATGGCATTCGCAGTGGCAATAAATGACATGGACGGGCAAATTACCTCATCGCCCTTTCCAATTTGCAGGGTGATCATCGCCAGATGAAGAGCCGCAGTACAGCTTGAAACAGCGACCGCAAACTTTGTTCCGCAATAACTGGCAATCGCCTCTTCGAATTCGGCAACTTTCGGGCCTTGCGTGAGCCAGCCGGACGCGACTACTGCCGCAGCCGCGTTCGCTTCTTCAACTCCCACAAACGGCCTCGAAATTGGAATCATGTTCTTCTCACCTGACCGCTCCTCGAATCTTTAT
>JBDNFT010000929.1:0-7046 GCA_041689695.1 Planctomycetaceae bacterium
CGCGCGACCGTATGTCAACTGCGGCCATCGCGGAAAATCACATCGCGCCTGGTTCCAGAGTCCCTTCACGAGCCAGGCGCTCAACAACAGCACAGCGACAAAAAACGAAATCGCCTGAATCCGCAACGCCGTTCCGGCAACACTTCGAACGCCATTCACGCTGCTCTCAGCCGTCCAACTCGTCGGCAGCGGCGCTGGCATTCCGGCCTCGACGGTGATACACATCCAAAAGCAACACATCGCGCCGATAATCAGCCAGTCTGCACGAGGCATTTGACGAATCATCTTGTGACCTTTCATTGCTTGGCGTTTTTGGTTCGCAGGAAGTGTCAAAAGCATGGAAATGCGCAAAATTAATCACTCAACGCAGTAGGTTCTTCGGACAAGGTCACAAGTCATGATACTGCAAATGACAACAATTGTCTTACGCCTTTGGAACATTGTACGCGGTTTGACACATCCACGTCCGTTTGGCATGTGCCGCGAATGAATAGTCGCGGAACACATCCAACGCGAGTGCGCGGGCTGGCAGCTTTAATGTTGCCTTGCCTGTCCTCAGCTTATTTCTCAATCTCGTAAGTCAGCGGCGGGTCTACGCGCTGATCTTCGACCTGAGTGCCCTTTGGAATGGGAAGTGAATCCATGGCAAATCGTGATGCATCGTATTCGAAGTCGCCGATGAGCAGTTCGTCAACGGCAAAACCGTTGTGCGATGCTCCGTCTTGACCTTCCGCCCTTGCCACATTGCCGGTTTCTGAGACGTACTTCGATCCGGTCTTCGGGAAGTAGACTCCGGGGTAGAATTCCTGCAGCGTCAGTTCAGTAAAATGGGAATAATTCAGGCCCCGACCTCCTCCGCCCGCATGTCGAGCCATTTGAATCAGTCGATAGCCTTTCGATGCATCCATTGTAAATGAAAACAGATAGCCACGTCGGTTTTCGGGCACGGCTGGTCCTTCGGCCTTTGCGACAGTCATGATGGAACCTTTCTTGCTACAGACTAGCATTTGCAAAGCAGGATCCCAGTTGTTTTTGGATTGTTCGCCATTCAGTTGCGAAATCAAACTGCGACACTCCATGACAAGCGGCACGTATCTCGCACCATCAAAGACCTCTTCGAAATTCAGAACGGCTCCATTCAGATTCGCCCAAGTATCCGCTTCATCGGGCTGATTTGTACGAGGCAAAATATACATCATCGTTCCATCAAGTTTGTAGAAACCATCCTGTGCCATCAATCGGTAAGCGGTCGTTCTTGATTCTGGATCATCCGAGCGAGCAAAGTAATCCTGCTCGTAACGTCCCAGACCGTTTTTCTGAACCAGAAGAAATGGAAGCTGCTCTGCGATCGACGAAGCTTTAGTCTCAACAGAATCGCCTTTGGCAGCGACTTTGTTTTCAAAACGAATCACACTTCCCTTGACCTTGATGTTCGCCAATTGCATGGAAGACTTTTCATAGCCCGATATGATCTCTTCCAGAAACGAGATGACCTCAGGCAATTGCGGGCCCGGCGCAACGAATTGGCAGTCGTCGGCAGCGTGAACGGCTCCAGCATTGAAGGAAAGGAAAGCCGTACAGATCACAACAAGTGTCGTCTTCATTTTGCGGCGGTTTCTTTTGTCGAATGGAATTCTGTGTACCCGTTTTCCATAATCCTGCGAGCGATCCTCCGGCAGGAGCCAAACTCGTAAACGTAATCTCCACTAAACTATCCGCTGCTTCTTAACGAAATACCCACAACACTTTGGAACAGTCCCGAAATAGCAGCCCGAAACGTACGTCAGGCTTTCAAGCCTGACATGAAGCAGAACAAGTTAACCTGGAAAGGCTGACGGTTCGGATGGAATAGCGATATCTCGCAAGGATTCGGCGGAGAAAATTGTCAGCGGCATCGGGATTGTCGGCGGCGATATAGGACCAGACATTATCCAGATCAATACTCGCAGCACGGGATTTGTGAACTTCGGTCATGACTCGGACGCTCGTGACGCATCAAGTCTTTGGCGACCGCGTTTGATGATGTCTTCCACGTCCAATGGCGAAGACCGGCCTGCTTCAAGATCATCAAGTCCAATCTGAATATCTTTACGGAGCCTGTTCCTGGGGCGTTGCCCGCAGGCTATGATGAATATGGCCGTTGGCCAAAACCCATGGCCAAAAACGTATGGCCGTTGCCTAAAAATGAATGGTTGTTGGCCATTTAGGAGACGACACGATGCCGCAATCACTATCACAACTCTACGCTCACCTGGTCCTCAGCACCAAGGACCGATTTCCATTTCTAAAGGACGACATTCGAGATCGAGTTCATGGGTATCTTGCGACCGTGTTACGTGACATGGGTTCGCCATTTGTTGTGGTCGGAGGCGTCGAGGATCATGTGCATATCTTGTTTGATTTGGGTCGGATTCATGCAGCAAAGGTAAGTCCGACCCATCGGGACAGCGTCATTCTGTACATCAAGAATCAGGAAGAACATCATCGGAAAACGACCTTTCAAGATGAATACCGCGATTTCCTGAATCGGTACGGGATCGAATTTGATGAGCAATACGTTTGGGATTGAACATAGCCGTTGGCCAAATCGCACCCAACATGCTTCCATTCCTGGGGCGTTGCCCCAAGCTACGTTGAACATCAGCCTTTGGCCAAAGACGATGAGCAACTTCAGTGTCAGCCGCTTCTTCAGCGTCGGTTGCTTCTTCCGTGTCGGCCGGTTTGGCCAGAGCGCGATTCTGACACGCTCGAATGATCACGTGATAGTTGTCCGGTCGCAGAACCGACTCGCTCAGAAGTTCGCCAATGTCAGATTCACTGTCGGACACGCCGACATATTCCGTCCCTGAATTCTCACGAGCGATCTGGATTCCGCGGCGAGTCATCTGCAGCCAGCGGTAGCTTTCCTTCTGTTCAATCGGCAGGCTGTCGCGTTTCTTTTTCTTTTTCTGAGGCGAACTTTCGGAGTCAATGGCATCCCGCGTCCAGTGTTGACAGGCGACACTTCCCAATGGCACTCCCGAGGTGGTGTAGGCGATCACAGGATGCAGATAGAATCCAAAACTCGAATTGGAACTCAGCGGACCTGCCCCGCGAACCTGACGTTTGGGCTTCGTCAGATTCACCTCGGTCGTGTCCTGAACAAGCAGAATCCGTTGATGGGTTGTTGTGCGTCGTATGGTCGACTGAAAATGCGGCTCCAGCAACATCTGCGGCTTGACTTTCGGGTTGCGAACGAAACGATAAAGGGCATCCAGTTCGGCGGTGCTGGCCCGTTTGCTGGTCGAGTCATCGACGCCTGATTGCCAGTGGTGACCGGACTGGTTTTGGCACGTTGTTGGACACCTTTCATGGCGTCGGGCGAGCGTTCCCCAATCGTTCAAAACTGCGTGGCGATGGTGACCACTCGTGTGTTGAGTCTTTTGTCATTCAGATCAATCCCCGCAAACTCATTGACCGCCCACTGTGCCTGAAATCCTGCCATGTTTGTCGCCTACATAAAAAAACAACCCGCCTTCCGCAGGTCACAAATTCACTCCGGCAAACGATTCGCAAGACACACCAGAAAAACAAGTGGAAACTTATGGCCTATAACGAGGGCGTTGTCCCAGGCTGACTTGCCAAGGCCCGTTGGGCCGAATCGCAGTGCTTGAACGGCAAACGCACGGATCGACAGGCACGGAGTCCGAAATTTCGGTTCTGCGTTATGGTGTCGCCGCTTGCGGTTGAGCTGTCTTCATGCCGGTGAAGAAACCGATCATCATTTCGTCCCAGCTTTGCTGACCCCAGCCAACTTCTTTCGAGGGATCGGGGTTGTTGAGATTCTCCGATGAGTTATCAAACTGCGCCAGACATTTGACAACCGTGCCGGCCGGAATCAAACGCGGCTCAGCGAATTCATAACGCAGCTGCCAGTTGAAATCGTACTTCGGGACATCCAGCAGAACTTCTGATGTGCCGTCCGGAAAGGTGGCCTCGTAGCGAAACGATTTCCCGCGCAAGTGCATATGAGGTGTTAAACTCAGCAATGTGATGTCTTCGTCGAAGCGTTCAGAGGCTTCGACTGGAAACGCCGCCTGACGAGGCTTGATTCGAAATTTGGAATTCACAGCTTCCAGACAGACGACCTCGTGTTTGAGTTTGGACGCGTCAATGAACTTCAGTCCGATGCTGCTGATGTCCGTTTGTTCTGTGCCATTGGGTGTGTAGTGCATTTCAAAGACGATCTGTGTCCCGGCTGGAATTTTCATTGCAGCACCGTCGGCAAACATGAGTGGCGACGTGCCCGGTGCATATCCGATCAACATTTTCCCAAGGCTGATGTCTTTCTGTCCCGGAATCATCAGGAACGCGATAATGTGATGGACGACAGCCGAGTTACCCGGTCGTGCTTCCGCAGCAACAACGTATTTGTCTTCGGTGAATTTCGGATCGACCTTCAGATACTGATAATCAACAACTCCAGTCGCAGGAACTGTGAACGGTTCGTCACGGACCGGGATCACCAGGTCCGGATTTGGCATTCTCCATCCGGTCGTGAATTGCGGCGGTATTGGAAGATCGGCGGGATCACCTTCAGGGCATCCATTGCTGATCCAGTCTCGAATGAGTTTCTTTTCGTCGGCTGAAAGACGAGCGTCGTTTTTGAAGTGACCGAATTCCGGATTCGCATTCCATGGCGGCATGCGTTCTTCCTGGACAACCTCAGCGATTGTTGCCTCCCAGCCAACAGTATCGGCGTAGCTGGTCAGCGGGAACGGAGCGATCTCACCAGGTCGATGGCATTCTCTGCAGCGACTGTTGAAAATCGGCGCGATGTGTTTCGAATACGTAATGTCGCCGTGTGGTTCAACTTTGCGGTGACGTCCAATCAGACATCCCACGGCCTCGCTTGTAGCAGTTTTGGGTGATTGTCCCGCCAGCAGGGCGTCCAGTGCCAGCGCTGCAAATTCCTGCTGTGGCTTTTCCCGAACGATACCGATTCCGTATTGATCATCAATGCGGCCGTGATAGGCGACAGCTCGTGAGATATCGAGGATTACGATTTCCGGTGTTCGAGTTGCCTGCAACAAATCGGCAAGCTGCTGCTGGCTGTCAATCAGCATCGGAAAAGTGATGCCTGCTTTGTTTCGGTAGGCCACGATTTCCGTCAGGCTGTCCTGCACGTTCGAACAGACTGCAATGAATCGCACACCCTTGTCAGCGTAGCGAGCGGAAAGTTCCTGCAGCCGTGGTCCGTACAATTTTGCCAGCGGACACTCAGTCCCGACAAAGGCCACAGCAATAATCGGTGACGAGTCCAGTTGCTTCAGATCGAATGGTTTTCCAAAACAATCAGGCAGACTCAAAGATTCGAAGTCCTGCTTGAGATTCGTGTTTGCAACATCCAACGCTGGCAAGACGTCATCCAATGCAACCACTGACGAACCAGCTCCGGTAGACAACAACATTCCCAAAATTACGCAACGCAGAGGATTCATTTTTTCAATCGCTAAAGACTTTTGAAACACAACAGGTCCAGTCAGAATACCAGAAAACAGGATTCCACGACAGATGTTTCGGCGTTATTTCCCCTGCAGCAATCAGCGACCATTAGTGTTTCCCCAAAAAATCCCCGACCCCATTTTTCTGCCACCGTCTTTCTGTCTTCCCCCAAATCCCCAAGAACCAAGAACCCATCTCATTTGCTCCGCAGACTTCGAAGCCTGAGACGAATTGTTTGGAGTTCTTCGTCGGAGGGATCAGGAGCCACCTCGCAAAAATAGTCCTCACCGATGCCCATGTCGATTTTGATGTCTTTAACCTCTGTTGGATCCGCATCAACAAAGGTAGGCTCGGCCTCAAAATCGCGATCCCACAGAATCGTATCGCGAAGAACATCGACCAGAAACTCCCATTCGTCAAAATCAGAGCAGTCTGTATCCGGCACCTCAAGCTCCGCATCAACGCATCGGACAGCCTGCAGAATTCGCTGCCGCCAGAACACGCCGTCAGGCAGTTCGAATTCATTGTCAATTTCGTGTTGGACGGACCGCTCCATGGCCAGAAAAATTGCCCCAACGGTGGATTCGCTCACAGCGGAAAGTCTGGGACAGCGATCTGTTTCGCGCAGCAATGCGAAACCCACATCAGCCAGCAGCGCCAGCTGGCCGCATGGATTCACTGAATCAAAGGCCGGAATGCCGCACTCATAAAGCCGCTGATCCTCATCGACATCACCATCAATCCAACTGGTGAGTACCGCCAGCGCTTCGCAAAACAATTCTGCTTCCGGTCCATGAAGAAACCGATCGCCTCGTGGCGTGTGCCAAGTCATCAAAGAGCCTCATAAATTTGGTTTTGTGAGTTTGCTGAAGTCTGGAATCTCGCTATCGCAGGATTCAACAAAACGTCGCAGAGGAATTAGAGAATCGCAGTGCTACAACATGACTCCTCTGCTTCCTCTGTGCACTCCTGTTAAGAGTTTTTTCGACTGCATGTTTATTGAAAGAAATTTTCTCTTCCACAGCCAGCGAAGTCAAGAAAGAACACATCTCAGCTTTTCGGGCACGCTGCTTACGTTGACAGGACGATTATGGTCAGGACGATAAAAAACACAAATTGCGATGCATCGTCCTGACCTCCATCGTCCTGTCAAAAAAAACGTCCCACGCACGACTCGTGAAATCTCGAATCACCGCGCATTTTTCTGTCTGCGTCTTTCTGTCATCCCCTGAAATTTCAACTCTCAAATTCGGAGTTCACTTTACCCCCTTACATCGCATCCGCCGGACTTAGCACCGCCAGACCCGGTCAGTTCAGGACGAGCTGTTTTCAAGGTGACTGGTACCTTAAGCTCCTGCCTGGTGAAGAATTTCCGCAAGCGTTTCCGAGTTGAAATCGGCCTGCCGACAACTCTGCAAAGCGTTTCCTCCCGCCGCCGAACAAATGGCACAGCCGCTCCGACTTGACGCGGGTTGATCGTTCATGTGTTTTTATCAGTCACTCGTCACAATGCTCTCAGAAAGTGTGTGGGCACCCATGTTGTTATATTCGTGTTTGCAAAA
>JBDNFT010000930.1:0-1757 GCA_041689695.1 Planctomycetaceae bacterium
ACTGCCGAAATCGTCATGCTGATCCAGAATTGTTGTCCCAAAAACACGACGGTGTTATCCGTTTGCAGTAGTTCATGCAGACGATCGAGAATACTGAATCGTGCAATGGTCTCGGGTATGCTGGAAATTAAACCTGATGCTGTCGGAGACAGCAATCCAGCAGGCAGTGCTGCCAGAAGACCGTTGATTATGTTCGGCAGAAAAAACAATATCGCCAGCACAGATCCCGCCATCCCTGCCGCTCGGCCGGACGTTGTACAACGCACGCTGCAAAACAGCGCCAGATTGGCTACCAGAGCCATCCACGCCGCAAGTGCAAAATAGGACGCAATGATCTGCTGCCACAGAACCCCGCCCAGAGTGATGGCAAGAAACGTAAATGGCATTTGAATCACCAACAGCATCAGCGAACTGACAAGTCGTGAGGTTGATTTCCCCAGCGTGATCGATAACGCCGTCATACCGGCAAGACGCAGCAGAGCGAATGAGCCAGCGTCCTTCTCTTCAGTGACCGCTGTCACAAAATAGCTGACACCACACACGGTAATCAGAAGTACGTTCAGAAAGCAAATGGATTCGAAATAGCGAAGTCCTGTGCGGCTGGTACCAAAGGCATCCGCAAAGGCTACGGAGATAAAGAAAAACATCAGAAACGAAAACGCCGCTCGAATGACGTGCGGATAGATGGATTTTGAATCCATCTTCAGCGACCAGTTGAACAGCATTAAGGTGCCTGAAATCACGTTCGGACTCCGCGAGTTGTCAGGTCCATAAACGCCTGATTCAGGTGACGTCGCTGCTGGCTGAACGAGGCGATTGGCAAATCCAGCGTTAGTAACGATTTCAGGAACTCGTTCGCCGACAACGACGGCGTTAACTGAATATTGAAGTCCCGACCGGTGGCAAATTCTGGTTCTTTGATATCGTCAACGCCTGGCAGCTCACGAATGCGGGTCATCGCGTTGTCGAACACTGCCGCCAGTCGAAGATTATAGGTTGGCAATTCTTCCGGGGACTCAAGCAACACATCCATCGGACCACTGAACTTCACCTGGCCGCGATCAATAATCGTCACGCTGTCACAAAGTTCTGCCAGTTCACTCAGAATGTGCGAACTGATGAACACAGTTTTACCCATGCGTCGCAGTTCACGGAGGATTTCCATGAGTTCAATTCGTGCTCTGGGATCCAGCCCGCTGGCAGGTTCATCCAGCAACAAGAGATCCGGATCGTGGACGAGCACTCGAGCCAGGCTGACTCGCTGTTGCATACCGCGTGACAAGCCGCTGATCAAATCGTTGCGGCGTCCGTCCATATCCGTCAGCGTCAGGACATCGTTGATCACCTGATCCCGCTGTGCAAGGCGTAGCCCGTAGGCCGCCGCGAAGAAGTCCAGATATTCAAACACCGTCATTTGACGGTACATGCTGAAGTGATCGGGCATGAATCCGATGCGTCGTCTGACGGCAATTGGATCTGTTCGCACGCTGTTGCCGAAGACCTGAATTTCACCCCAGCTTGGCTTCAGCAACGTGCAGATAGCTTTTAGGGTCGTTGTCTTTCCAGCACCGTTCGGCCCGACAAATCCATGCAGCGTCTGCGGCATAACGCAGAACGTGACCTGACTTAACGCCTGATGCCCTTTGAAAGAGTGCGAAAGATTCGATACGGAGATTGCCGGGACGGTTTGTGTTGTAACATCAGGCATGGTTCTGTTCAGCTTCTTTCCTTCTTAATCTTAATCTTAATCTTAATCT
>JBDNFT010000931.1:0-4896 GCA_041689695.1 Planctomycetaceae bacterium
AGTCCTGCCAGTCACGCCATTTGAATGGATGATAAACGTCTGCCGCAAAGGCTCGCACAGGAGCAGCACCAAGCCATAGATCCCAATCCACACCTTCCGGAACTGGAGCGTCTGCCGGGCGATCAGTGCGATTGCAGTACTGTCGTCCCTGCACGCCGACCCACGAATGCACTTCCCGGATCTTGCCAATCGCTCCGTCCTGAATGAGCTTGACGCCCGTTCGGTATTCACCGTTGGAATGAATCTGATTTCCCATCTGAGTCGTCAGATTTTTCTTCTCCGCCAGTAACCGCATCTGGCGAGATTCCCAAACTGTATGGGTGAGTGGCTTCTGACAATAGATGTGCTTGCCAAGCTCCATCGCAGCCATCGCAATTGGAGCGTGCATGTGATCCGGAGTCGATACAATTACGGCGTCGATCTTACCGCCGATATCTGTCAATAGTTGACGGTAGTCAGAAAAATGTGGCACATCAGCAAATGCTGCGTCAGCCTTGTCAAAGCGTGACTTATCGATATCGCAAAAGCCGACAAACTTCACGCTGGCGTGTGAACCGACACTAGAAAAGTCGGCCCAACCCATGCCGTTAACGCCGATTGCCGCGACATGCAGAGTCTGCTGCAGCGTTGCGGCTCGGACAATCGCCGGCATCGCAATCATAGTTGAGGCAGCGACGGCCGACTTTTTGAGAAACTGTCGACGCGGAATTCTGGGGTGGGTCATGTGTGAGTTCCTTGAAGGATGGAGGTTTGGAGATGCCGTTGCCTGTTTATGGATCAACCAGCAGCGGTGCCCAAGTGTCGGGCTTTAATTGAGGAATCTTGCCGTCGGACGGTAAAGTGGATGCCGCTGCGTCCTTCAACGATGTGGACAATTCATCCACTATCCACTTATGTTGGTCATTGTCCGCAAGGTTTGTCAACTCGCGAGGGTCATTCTCGTGATCATAAAGTTCCCTGCCAGCCTCGCCACCGTCCCATTCCGTGTAGCGCCAACGTGGCGTGCGGAGCGAATAGCCGAAGAACGGACCTTTGGTCTCGCCCGCATTTTTGCCGTTGCGACGTGTGCCTCCGCCACGCATCACCTGAGTCAACGCCCAGCCGCGACCGACATGAGATGGATCTTTGAGCATCGGAACCAGGCTCTGGCCTTGAATGTTCTTTGGCGTTGTCACGCCGCAAAGTTCGGCCAATGTCGGAAACAGATCCACATGGGAGACCGGAGATTCTGCAACCTTCCCTTTTGCCATGCCCGGCGCAACGATCAGCATCGGTACGCGCGAACTTTCTTCGAAGAGACTCATTTTCTGCCACAGCCCATGTTCGCCCATGTGGTAACCATGGTCGCTGGTGAACACGATCACGGTAGTGTCTGCCAGACCGCGACGTTCAAGCGAATCCACAACAACACCAACCTGCGTGTCCATGAAACTGATGCTGGCGTAGTACGCTTGCCGGCATTGACGTCGCAGGTCGTCGGTGAGTTTTTCCTGTTCCTTTTTTTGGCTGGCCAGAGCAGCGGCGGGAATGTCAGCTCGATCTTCTTCAATGCCCTGAACGATCGGCATTTCAGATTCGTTGTACATATCGAAATATGGAGTCTTCGGCGCGACGTAAGGTGTGTGAGGCCGAAAGAATCCGACGGCCAGAAAGAACGGACGATGCTTGTCTCTGGCACAGCGTTCAAGCACCCAGTCGGCATCGTGTGCCATCATCGAGTCGGTATGATGTTCATCACTTTTGGGTGAGGCGTACCAACTGAGCGTGCCGCCGAATTGATTCTTCGTCAGACTGAAAATCTTTGGATGCTCTTCCAGTCGATCAACACCAGCGGGATTCAGTTCCAACTCCCACGACCCCGGATCGTCGTGCCCATTCGTGCCGATAGAATTCGGCACATTGTAATGATACAGCTTCCCGATTCGAGCTGCAAAATAACCCTGCTGCCGAAATGCCTGCGGCATACTCAATTGTTGCGGAATCGTTTGGCGAAAGATCTGAGCGTTTGCATGAATGCCGGTGCTGTTGGGATACAACCCGGTCAGCAACGAATTGCGACTTGGTCCGCACAACGGATAAGAGCAATACGCCTTGTTAAACAAAACACCGCGCATCGCAAGTCGATCGATATTCGGCGTCTTGACTTGCGGGTCACCGTAACAGCCCAGCAGATTGTTCAAATCATCTGAGATGATGAACAGCACATTCCGCTGAGCGTCATCAGCGTTTGCCAAAGCGCCGCACATCAGCATCAAACACGCACACGCTAACCATCGACACATCGCAAACGCCTCACTTGAAGATTGGAACAGTGACAGCATGTTAGCTCGACAAGATTCAATTGGCTACAGTTCGAGCGCTTTCCGCCCGAAACAACAGCCAACGAGTTGCGATGATCTGCACTGTGGGACCGTTCTGACGTACGACTCAATCTGCGAGAATTCTTTCAACGCCAGATTTGCCCGGAATTCAATACGGCCTTAAACTTCGGATTGAGGCTCCGCGATAAACGAATCCCGTGCGATTCAAATGCCGTGAAGTCCGATTCGCTTATCTTTTGAATTCGCCGAAATCCAATGCGCCCGAGCCGGCTCGTCGCTCCACCTGGATTTCGAGTATTTCTGTTCAAGATCCATGACACGGAGTCGTTGTCAATATGCCCAACAATGTCGCTCAACCTGCGCTTGAAGATCTGGTCCGTTCTCTGGGGCGGTTTCCTCGACATGTGCTGCCCGAAGGTGTCATTCGTGAAATCATCTCACGAGGTCCAGCGGCCAACTCAGTACTGTTGGAACGACTGGAATCCGCCATCAAAAACGTCCAGGGCGGAATCGCCGCGGTCCCTTCGGAATCATTCTTCTGCTATGTCCTTCTACTAAGTCATGCAGACATCAGCATGCTGCCCACATTGCGGCGACTGTTCGAACTGGAGAACAAAGACCTCGACAGAATCATTGGTGACTTAAAGCACGAGTTCACACCTGCGCTGGTGCGGCGACTTACCACCAAAGACAATCTGGGAACCGTCAGGAATTGGATCGATAGTCTTGTGACATCGCCGGAAGTAGAAGAGTATTCTCGCTGGGCCTTGGTCAATGTGTTGCGACTATGGGTTCTCGATGGACTGATATCTCGCACCGATGCCATTGCACAGTTAAAGGCATGGCTCACACTGTGGTCTGATTTGACGGAGGACCCAGTGTCGGGGGCGTGTGTGTGCGAGTTGCTGGATCTCCACGCCTCGGAAGAGAAGTCTTTTGTCATGGATTGTTTTGACCGCGGCCAAATTGAGGAGGGGCTCGTGGATCGAGAAACCTGTCTTGTCAGCTTAGAAAGCAAAATGGGAGACGACTTGAATCCCGTCGAAAAAATTGACGATCTCATCCAGTACTTTTATGGATGGCAAAGCTTTAAGAGCACCAACCTGAGTCTGGATCCTGAATCTGGGGAGCTGAAGTCAATTGAAAAGCCAAAGTGGCGCGACAACAAGGCTCTTAAAGAATCAGACATTCAGCATTGGCTGAAAGCCCTCCGACAGTCGAACAATCGAAACTACCCTTATGAAGCGGTTCGCAATCTGAGTCTACATGCGTCACACGTGGCCGATCGACTGGCGGACGAAGTGCGATGGGGACTGCAGCAGTGCGGCACTTCAGACGCTCGCAGCAGCAACGGCCCGTTCATTGCCGCCTCCATTCTGGCCGCCGAACGCCGGAGTGCCGATCGGGACATATTTCTTGAGATTCTGGATTTGCCGCCCGATGATCGCAGGGATCTGTTTGGCGATGCTATTGAATCATCGGTAGTTTACGCCTTGTCACACCGCCTGCTGGGAAATTGCAAGGAGATTGATCAACGCATCGACGATCCCAATCGCGATGAAATGAATCGTGCGGCAATGGCCATATTTTATCCACTGTCTGTCGATCACGGCTATCTCACTCGGAAGGCCTGCATTGCCACTTTACTATCACGACTGGAACGGGCGACGACCGAAACTCCTGGCTTAGCGAATGCGATCTTTGACTCCTTGTGCCTGTTGTCAGTACCTGGCGATCACCCGGCGATCATCGCAGCCCGTGAGCAGGGCGTCTGCAATCATGTTCTGTCCGACAGCGACGTTCGCCGATGCATCAAGGCTCCCACAGAAGCACACAAAGTTCTTTGGGAATTGACGCGTCCGTGCAGAATTCCGACGGAGGCTATTGAATCTTCCGTGATGTTCGACAGTGACGTCATCAATCCGCACACGAAGTCACAAGGCAGTCATATGCCTCCGGCCAGCACCATCGTGAAGAGTGCCGACGACCGCATTCCCAGAAACTCGCCCTGTCCCTGCGGCAGCGGAAAGAAATACAAAAAATGCTGTTGGAAGTCCTAGTCCTGTCGAGATGTCGCTCACGTGGACATCAACTCAGGGGTCGCAACTTATTTCTGAAACATTGAGCATCGCGGTGGACGGCTGTTGCCAGCCGCCCCCGCACAGATCCGTACTTGACGGACCATGTCATACGGCTCCCTGGCTCGAGTCGGGCGCGAAATCGCTTCATCGTGAAGCAAGCTCAACTCGGGCGGTTGGTGTTCATGTCAGCCTTTCCGTCTAAGACGTTCGCTGACCGTTCCGCTTGCGAGATTCATCGTTTCTCGTTGCCAGTGGAGACGAACCAGACCTCCCGCCTCGTTTTCCAGAGAACACAGGCGCGTTTGGAATCTCCACGCATGCACAGGTCCTAGGACTCCGCCGTGTTCGTGCGCACCTTGCCAATAACGGTACGCTCAATGTGGCCTTCACCTTGAAACACCAGAATCGGCACACGGAAGTGGTGCCCCTTGTTCCAGTAGAACACCGCAACCATAAAACCGGGAGCTCAATGGCTGGCCTGCGGTATGGAGCAA
>JBDNFT010000932.1:0-1857 GCA_041689695.1 Planctomycetaceae bacterium
ATCATGATCAGTCGCTTCGATAACTTCGATCACCGCTTCGGCCTGCAGCAAGTCAATTCGTCCGGACAGAAATGCCCGCATCGTAAATTCCCCGCGCCGAGCAAGGCGGGCACCGTTTTCACAAAGATGCTCCAGGGTGGCTTCGACCAACGGCACGGACCCACTGAGATGGAATTCCGCCATCGGCTGGCCCGTGTAACTTCGCCTCGTCGGCCAGTACATCAGTGCCGCAGGGACTGGCACCATGACTGACGCCAGATCCAGTTGCCCCGTGAACCGGCGAGGCAGTTTGGTGGAACGCCAATCGGCTGATTCAACATCCGGAGTGAACAGCCTGGCCACAACATCGGCCGTGTTCACTCCGCTAATTCTCACAATTCCGCGCAGGGCAGGGCCGGGCGGTGATGCAAGGGCGACAATTGTGTCATCGAGATCCAGCGGCATGACGGTACTGTAAAGTCGAATCAGGAATGCGAATAGCCACGAAGGAATTATCTCTGCTTAAAATCGGCTTCGATTCTCGTTCCGGGGCTCCAGCCCTGGAACGCAATGCACTGGAGGCTCCCGCCTCCACCGACACTCTCGGGAGGCCGGAGCCTCCAAGACAGTGTGTTCCGAGGCTGGAGCCTCGGAACAAGGGTTGGCGAGAATTCCAGAACAGTGATCGCCGAACCAGATGAAATGATTTCCGATCAGTGGTAAAAATCGCTGTGGAAACGGATCAGGACGGGTCTGGAGACCCGTCCTACGCATGCATCGCCCCGTAAATGAAAACGAATTGAATCTCATGACTGCTCCTCGAGTCTGTGTTTTGCGAGCCCCAGGAACGAATTGTGACGTTGAGACTGCTCATGCATTCGAACTTGCTGGTGCGTCTGCCGATCGCATTCATCTGTTTCGCCTGCTGGAAGATCCTGCGCAACTGAGTCAGTATCAGATCCTGTGTATTCCGGGCGGCTTCAGCTACGGCGACGACCTCGGTGCCGGTGTGATCTTTTCGCGACAGCTTCGTGGCCAACTGAACGAAGCCATGCGAGAGTTCTTGCAGGCCGACAAGTTGCTACTTGGCATCTGCAACGGTTTCCAGACGATTCTAAAGGCTGGCCTGTTGATGAGGCGCGGCATTGAAAACCCATTGGACAAAGCTTGGGAAGATCAGGTCACACTGACATGGAACGCCAACGGCCGCTACACCGACCGCTGGGTGAGGCTGAAGGTCACATCGAGCAACAGCGTCTTCTTGAAAGGCGTTGATGAGTTCGACGTCCCCATGGCTCACGCCGAAGGTCGTATCGCATTAAAGTATCCGGAGTTGCTTGATGAGCTTCGAGATAACTCGCAAATTGCCGCCTGCTACTGGTCACCAGCCGCGACTGAAATGCTCAAGACCACAGGCGATCCGACTCGCATTGATCTGCTGCCGGAACCAGAAAATCCAAACGGCTCGATCGCAAACATCGCCGGGCTCTGCGACACCACAGGTCGAGTCCTCGGCCTGATGCCCCATCCGGAACGCTTTCTTTTTGCAACTCAGCATCCTCAATGGACACGCCTCGGACTTCGTGGCGAAGGCGACGGCATCAAAGTTTTCCGAAACGCTGTGGCGTATTTTGGCTGATCTGCCTTCGATTCCATGTTGATCAACAGAGTGGCATAGGCTGTTGAAAATATGGCCTTGACACAGTTTTTGTTTCCAGCGAGATTTAAGGCAGTTGGGGGGGTATTCACGGAGGATCGTCAGATGTTGGATTACGTAAGTCCGGTTGGTAAATTGGCGGAGTTCTTCAGGAGTAGTCGCGACCGCTGGAAAGCAAGGTCTGGCAAGTCGCAGCAAAAGATCAAGGCACTTGATGGAAA
>JBDNFT010000933.1:0-1749 GCA_041689695.1 Planctomycetaceae bacterium
CGGATTCCCGAATTGCGGTCTCTGCCTATCGCTTTCAGGAATTCGCCGTTCATCAGCGAATCGCAATCGTCGGAAAGCAATAATGCAGCGTGCGTGTTTTGCACATGCCAACGCAGCAACCTGACGATGCTACAGCCGAGAGACAGTCATCAGATCGCTCCGTTTCAATGCATACACTGGATATCGGAGTGTCGGCAATCGACGACACGTACTGTTTGAGGCACAAATTTCCATGCAGAATATGATTCCATCTCCCATTCACAACGGCGGAAACTCCCGCAGTGGCATGTCCACTCTGAAATTCGTCATGGGACTGTTGCTTTGGACCATGGTGCTTGGGGCTTTGTATTTTGTTATCGTCCAAAAGATAAATGTCAGACGGGCACAAGACGGCAATAGTTCCCTGCCGGAATCGACTTCGCAGTCAGACGCTCCGTTGACGAATGACGATGCACTGGAGCCGATTGAGGTCTCGCAAAAGACTGCAGTCATTAGTTTCCCAAGTCGTGAATTGCCAGATTTCGTTCTTTCGGAAAGTATGGGCCAGACACTGGGCCTGAAGGATTTGATTGGAAAACGCTGGCTGGCCAATTTCATCTTCACGCGCTGCGCGGGACCGTGTCCGATGATGACGCGGGATATTTCAGAACTCCATCGACAGATTGGGAAAACGAATCCGGATTTTCGTTTCGTCACGTTTACGGTCGATCCAGAACATGACACCGTGGATGTATTGAAAAAATACGCGGAGACTTTTCGCGCGGATCATGAACGGTGGAAGTTTTTAACGGGCTCAGAAGCCGAAATTCTGAATCTGATCCGTGGTGGCTTTATGCAGTATGTGCAACCCAACATTGGCGAATCCAGAACGCCTGGGTTTGAGGTTGCTCATTCCAATCGCGCGGTGCTGGTCAACGAAGACGGGATTCCAGTCGCCTCGTTTGTGATGACGGTTGCCGCAGATGTTGCAAAGCTGCGACGCATCATTGAAGGTAAGGCAGACTTTCCGGTACCGGGGCCTGGATTGACGTTTTCGGTTTCAAGCGGAGATAACCCGCCGGTGCCGTTTACACTTGTCCCGGCGGACAATGGTGATGCAGAAGACGCACCGGGTGATGCAGAAGAAACACCGATGAAAAAAGACGACAGCGAGGAAACTCCAGCGAACAACGAAAATTCCCCGGAAACGCCGCAGTCGAAAAATAAGAAAATTGATCAACTGCTGCCACAATGGGCTGCCAATATGCCCACCATCAATGCCGGACTCAATTCCGCTTGCATCGTTTTACTCTGCTCCGGCCTTGTGGCGATCAAATCAGGAAACCGAATACGACATCGAAATCTGATGATCGTGTCCTTTGTGGTCTCGGTCGCGTTTCTTGTCTGCTACCTGACGTATCACGAGGTGCTCTACAGGTTTACCGGCCATCGCGGACGAGCGTTTGATGGCAGTACACTGGCGACTCGGCTGTATTTCAGCATTTTGATCCCACACGTAATTCTGGCGGCAATTGTACCGATTCTCGCACTTCGGGTTTTCTATTTAGCATTCAAAGAACGCTGGCCAGAACATCGCCGTCTTGCCAAAATCACCTTGCCGATCTGGCTCTTTGTGTCGATCACAGGAGTAGTCATTTACGGCATGTTGTATCACTGGCCGTGGTCGGATGTTACTGTGAGTTGAGTTTTGTTCGAGAGTCTTGAGAGGTCTTCCACATGAAAACTGTAATTCGGATGACTTTAACCGCC
>JBDNFT010000934.1:0-4707 GCA_041689695.1 Planctomycetaceae bacterium
GATGGAGCGCAGCGACTTTTCGTCGTCACGTTTACGAAGGATCAAATGAAACTCGCCGGCATTCTGGAAGGCGCTCTGGATGTTCCGAAGAGCGGTGAAGCCGATGTGCTGGCCACGGCGAAGGCACTGTCGTCGCTGTTGTCCGTGCAGTCCGATATCACGTTCGGCAAAGACGAAGCCGGTGCAAACGTCAAAGCGGTTGATGCCGATGCTCGACCACAACTGCATCTGTTGCCGTTTCACGCAGGTTTGCGAGCCGAATTTTTTGTCCAGCCATTTGGCGACAGCGGACCATTCTTTGCTCCCGGACAAGGCGGCGAGAATGTCTTCGCTGAGATGCTGGGAGAATCCGTCTCCACAAAACGCAATCTGAAACGCGAGACGAAGCTGGCTCAGGAAATCGCAACGGCGTGCCCAGCTCTTGCGAACAACAGCGATGGCAAATTGTCCGCCGCAGAATTCTCGTTCGCCGACGATGCGCTGGACATGCTGTTGCAGATCGAGCCACTTCGCGAAGCAGGCAAACTGATCGTTCACTGGCCGCAGGGTCAGTCGTTGCGAATGGCTGGCTCAGTGACAGAAAAGCAACTGCGAGTCAAAATCGAACGCGACAACGACTGGTTCGCGGCGTCCGGTGAAGTCGTCATTGATGAACTGCTGCAGATGGATTTTATGAAACTCGTGGACCTGGTTTCCGTCAGCCCCGGTCGATTTGTTCAGCTGAATGATGGGCGGTTTCTCGCTCTGACAGAACAGCTTCGCAAACGAATCGCGTCACTCGCGGCGTATGGCGAACGCAAAGGCGACACGCTGCGATTCCCTCAAATCCGCGCGTCGGCATTTGCTGATATCGACGAATGGTGTACCCTCAAATCCGACAAGCATTGGAAGGCGTGCCTCAATCGTATTCAGGACGCGGGCGATGTCGTGGCCGAGGTGCCGTCAACACTCAACGCCGAATTGCGAGACTATCAGATCGAAGGCTTTCGCTGGCTCTGTCGCCTGGCTCACTGGGGCGCTGGGGCCTGTCTGGCCGACGACATGGGACTCGGGAAAACGCTGCAGGCCATCGCCATGCTGCTGCGACGAGGTGCCGACGGACCGGCGCTGGTCATTGCACCGATGTCGGTCTGTTTCAACTGGGAAGCCGAACTGCACCGCTTCGCGCCGACACTGAATCCTCGCATGTTCGGCGCGGGCGATCGGGATGCCTTCTTCGCGGAACTCGGCCCGCGTGATGTGGTCATAACGAGTTACGGCTTGCTGCACACGGAGGCCGAACGATTGCAGGCCGTTCAATGGACCACGGCGATTCTTGATGAAGCTCAGGCCATCAAAAACACACTGACGAAACGATCCCAGGCTGCGATGTCGCTGAACGCTGACTTCCGCATGATCCTGACAGGGACACCGATCGAAAATCATCTTGGCGAATTGTGGAACCTGTTTCAGTTCATCAATCCGGGACTGCTCGGTTCAATGGAACAGTTTCATCAGCGCTTCGCTCTGCCGATTGAGCGTGACCACAACCGCGACGTCAGCCAGCAACTCAAACGCCTCGTGCAACCATTTCTGCTGCGTCGCACAAAGACACAGGTGCTCAGCGAACTTCCTCCGCGCACTGAAGTCACGGTTCCTGTCACGCTGCCTGACGATGAAGCTTTGCTCTACGAAGCCGCCCGTCAGCGAGCAGTTAAGGAACTGACAAAGAAAACCGACGATACTCGCGGTCAGCATGTCAAAATTCTGGCGGAGATCATGCGTCTTCGCCGAGCCTGCTGTCATCCGAGTCTGTTGCTGCCAGAATGCAACTTGCCCGGCGCGAAGCTGACGGCGTTTTCGGAGACGATTGATGAACTGATCGAGAATAAACACAAGGCGCTGGTCTTCAGTCAGTTTGTGGATCACCTGTCGATCCTGCGAGCCGAACTGGATCGCAAGAACATTGCATACCAATATCTCGATGGCTCAACATCAATGAAAGACCGCAAGAAAGCCGTCGAGGCGTTTCAAAACGGCGAAGGCGATGTTTTCCTGATCAGTCTGAAGGCCGGCGGAACGGGATTAAATCTCACCGCAGCCGACTACGTACTGCACATGGATCCGTGGTGGAATCCGGCTGTCGAGGATCAGGCCGCCGACCGAGCTCACCGCATGGGCCAACTTCGTCCCGTGACGATCTATCGCTTCATCACGCGCGGGACCATCGAAGAAAAAATCCTGGCCCTCCACGCCACCAAACGCGATCTCGCCGACAGCCTTCTCGAAGGCACCGACACCACCGGTCGTTTGTCGGCCGAAGAGTTGTTGGCGTTGATTCGGTAGACGGAAATCGACTTTGAGAAGTGACGGGCAACGATCAAAAGCAGATATTCGCCGCCAAACGACGTTTGCGGCTGGGCTATTGCAGACTCAAGCAGCCCTGCGTCACGCAGTCCAGAGTCACCACCATAAGTTTCAACTTGGAACAAATGGGACTCCAGCACATCATCAATCGAGAGAAAAACAATCGAATCGAGCATCTATTCGGCCAACTTCTTAAAAGCCTTGGCGTGTTTTGCGTTCACCTTGTGTCGTGCCTCACGGACCTTCGCCTTTTTGTCCTGCTTCGAGAGAGGTGCAATGTTGATCGAATGCCCATCCGTCGTTAACTCGACCTGAGCCTCCGGTTCGATCTTGAGTAAGTCCAGGATCGGACGATCAATAATAATCGCCCAACTATTGCCATGTTTTACAAGATTCTTGATCATCATCTTACCTCAGAGAACGTGTCACCATTGGACATACAATGGTATACCGTATTGAGCGTTTGTCAAATGAAACCACCCGCCCTGTATGAAGCTGTGCGATAGTCAGCCAGCGACGGGAGAGCTGTTTTCTCCTTGTCGCCCTCGCCCCTGAGCCGTAAACTGGCTCCAGTCCGGGCAACCTGTGTCTGGACTGCGGCTGACCATAAGCCGCTGAGCCGAGCGGATTTTTAAGTCAATGTCGTTCGCCGCCGTCCGGTCAAAGGTCACGCTATGCGATGCGGACGACAAACCCCTCCACTTAAAGTTTGACAAATGGCAATCCCTCCAGAACGTGAGTTTCGCGCATGTTTGCAAGTGTTGACTTGGGCGATCCTCCAAGCTCGCGCGTGGGCGTGGCAGAAACAGGTTCCAATTGAACAATTGGCGGACTTGATGGATGCGGTGCACAATATTCCATCGTTTCTGGAAAGATGGGAGGCGTGCGATCAAGGTTTGCTCATGGCCATGCTGAATGACTTCGAACAAAAATGGGCTTCATCCAGCGGTTTGGCACTACGCTCAATCTATGAACAGGAAATGACTGCGCAGAGCGAAATAGAAAACTGATCTCAAGCCCGCACGTTAAGAAGCACATTCGCCACCACTATGATTGCCATTTGTATGGACGCCTCCCTCTTCATCTTCACCACACTTGATACTGCCTGTCGGCAAATGAAGTTGAATGAATTGACCCGGCCCACGTGGGCCGAGGCCCAGTCCTTACGCAATTGGACTCTGCAACACAAGCAGGGAGACTTGGCCGCCTGGAGTGAATTCCAGAGCTACATTGAGTCCACTCCTGGTTTCTGCGTCGTAGTTCGCTCGATCCAGGTTGAACGACTTATCGTGGTGGAAGGCACTGATGCGACTGGCGGAACCCTCAAACTTCCAGCTGGAACCAAGCAGCTTTCCGTCGCGGCCGAGACTCGGTTCTTGATTTCACTCTGGCTGCTGGACCGCGAATTCAACTTTGATGCACCGACCCGAGATTTCATCAGTCAGTTGGTTTCTATAATACAGTCGAAGGACACTCGATTTACCCCTCCTTCAAAAACCGCACTTGGGGAACTCATGTATATCGAAATGAAACCCGGGCTGGCAGGGCATGCGCGCATTGGCCGTGTACAAGTTTCACAGACACGAAAGACGATCTATTACCAGGGGCGGAAGCTTCAATCGCTGAAGGGCAGAGGATACAAGGCGAATTATCGCAATGTGGAATCCGGCATGAAGTATTGGCTCTCCCGGTGCCGCAAAGACGGCAATGTCTCCCTTTACGGCGCCATCGTCGAGATCGACGATGATGTCCGCTCTGATTACTGGATCGACATTCGGCAAGAACCACACAACAGCCACCTGACACAGTATCGATCACCTGGAAAACATTCAAAGCGGGCACCACGTTGACCCGTCATACCGGCGGTGCTGTATTCAAACTCGGGCGCTAAAACATTAGGAACCGCCACACTAGACTAGATTCGCAAGCTTCCTTTCTACGGACGGTCACCCTTCCCGGTGAGTTTTTAAGGAGACGCAACGGACGCAGCGCATTGCCGAACACTACTCGGACGCTGCTCATTCAGAATTGGCGTCTCCCCTGACTTCTGCCAGTCAACGGCGATTGAACCCACCACCGCAGCTCATTCGGATTTAGCGGTGGATCGAGCAGAGCGTTGTATTTGACGGAGAGGTCGTAGCGAGCTCGCTGGTAGACGATATCGAAAACTTCCTGAAGTGGCACGGAAGCATCCGCATCCCCCGGCTTGAGCGGAATCCTAATCACGTCGCAGATCGTATCAAACAGAGTCGATCTGCTGAGACAGAAAGTCGGGCATGCAGGCGTAGAATTCGGCCCAAAGCAAGATATCTGCAGAAGGACCTGCCCCGAACTCCGGTTCAAAGCCGTCGTCGTCTGTCA
>JBDNFT010000935.1:0-2284 GCA_041689695.1 Planctomycetaceae bacterium
AAAAGCCCCAACGGGGCGAAACAACGCGGCGCAATGCCGTTGGTTTCGCCCCGTTGGGGCTTTGGCGTCTGTGCGGTGTGATCTTTCCTGGGGCGTTGCCCAAGGCTATCACATTTTGCCCCGCTGGGGCGGAATCGCAGGGCGCGGACGGCGGACTGGCTGGGGGCCGAATTTATTGCTCGGGGACGCAATCGCGGAGGGCGGTGGCATCACGATCGGCGGTGGTATCACGACGAGCTGAAACACTTTACATCGCCTCTTTGCCGCGTTGGAAATGCGGCACTGATGTGTCGCACTCCAGGTTCGCTTACGGTCGCAGTACCTTGAACTCCCGTTTTCGGTTCCTGCCACGAATGGCACTGTCGTGATTGTAAGAGGCTATCTGAAAAGTGATGCAGACGTAAACCCTATTCTGCGTTAGGCTTAGTTCGTCCATGAGCAAAGGAGTGCAATGCCATGACGAATGATCAAACGGTGTGTCGGAAATCGTATCCGACGGATTTGATCGACGAACAGTGGTCCCACATTGAGTCGCTACTTCCGGTGGCAAAGCCGGGAGGCCCGACCACGCAAGGTGAATTTGCGAGAGGTACTGAACACCATTCTGTATCTGAATCGAACGGGTTGTCAGTGGGACATGCTGCCGCACGACCTTTCACCGCGAAGCACAACGTGGAAGTATTTTGCGGCGTGGCGCGAAGATGGCACGCTTCAGAAGATTCTTGACACCCTGCGTGCCGCAATTCGCGTGCAGGCCGGTCGAGAACCAACGCCGAGCGCAAGTTGTGTCGATACGCAGTCTGTAAAAACAACAGCAGTCGAAGGCGAAAATCGGGGCTACGACGGAGCAAAGAAAATCAAAGGCCGAAAGCGTCATTTGATGGTAGATACGCTGGGTTTATTGATGATGATTGTGGTAACTGCTGCCAATCCGGATGACGGTACTGCGGCTCCAAAACTGCTCTCACGGCTGACAGCAGCCGACTTTCCCAGGCTGATATGCCAGAGCCTTTCAGGCTCCATCGCAGCGCCAGCTTCGTCCATCAACGCAAACACATTTTCTGCGCAAGTGTCACCGCGCAATTCATGTCGCGCAGAACCGGAAGAAGGCGGCAGCGCACTCCCTGCCTCGTATGATGCATCAAAGAGACCCCTGCACTTTCTCAATTCTTGTTTAGATTGCAAGACCCCCAACGGCGCAGAGCGAAGCGGCAACCACAACAATTATTCGTGAGACCGCATTTCGAGGTGTCATTTCATAGAAGTAGATGGCAAGCGCGAGAATGATTGCCGCAACGATGAACTCGATGCTCAGCACCCGATTCGTGGCACCTTGCAGAAATCTGATCGCGATGAATACGGTCACGACGATTAGCCCTTTGATGTACGCTCGCCATAGTCCGAAATCCGATGCGAAAAGCACGGCGCATGTTGCCAGATACATCGTGTAAGGAAAAAATAACTGACGAAAGATCATCCAGCGACAAATCGCCAGCCAAATCAAGCTGCATGCCATAAGCAATAAACGTTCATTTCGAACGTCCGGCCGGCTTCGGAAAATAACCGCCGTCAAGAAAATCTGAGCCCAGGCTGTGCCACCAAAATAAAGAGCTGTGGCGACAATGCAGAAAACGAAAACAGCCCTGTTTGAAATCGAAAAACGTGAAGTGTCGATCATTTCAGGCCAACCAAAGTCTTTTCGTTTTTGAAGTCTGAAACGTCCGTGAGGGATGGAGTTTACTGGGCTTTCACAACCCGAAACCTCAGTGAGGGATTAAGTTTTGGCAGTTCGGCTGTCTGGCCAAAAATCCCTCATTGATGCGTCGGGTTGTAATAACCCCCGGAAGGACCAGGAGTGGTCGCTTCATTGTGCTGAGCAAGTGTTCACGCTTCGCAACCCATTCGCACCGTTCTGCCTGCTCCGGAAAGAAGCCTTGATCACTCGAGCCGTTCATAGACCCGCCGGCGGAGAAATCAACGGTTCGTTCAGCGAATCCCGGTCAGTTTGTCGTGTCAATCACGGGTGAAGTATCCATAATCGGAAAGGAGTTTATCAACTGCGGTGTTAGGTTTTGTGATCGAACGCGGTCAGCCCACTACGTGCCCGCATGGAATGTGGCCTGCACGACTCTTCCTGAGCTGGGCATTCGGGGTTCCGCTGGCGCGAGTCGTTCCATGCGTCTTTTGATCAACGAATTGCATCCAATATGAAGCTTTACGTCTGGAAGAACGATGATGGGCTGCACCTTTCGCGACCACCGAAACCATCGACGCTTCACGAAAT
>JBDNFT010000936.1:0-6097 GCA_041689695.1 Planctomycetaceae bacterium
TGAGCGAACTCGACGACGACACAAAAGACGCGCTCCGCCGACTTTACAACTTTCGTCAAAGTCAAATGGGTCATCCTTCGTCCATGAAGTAAGACATGTCGTCACTTGATGTGGCGGTTTTTTGCCATCACGGCACGTTAGCTGCAATACATCAACTGAAGACCATAAGAACCACAGGAGCATAACATGTACCGCCTAGATGAAACTCTTCGTCAACTGATCGAAACCGGCCTGAAACAAGGAAATCTGCTGTTTTCGCAGGTCAATGCGTTTCTGCCGGACGAAGCCGCCGATCCGCAGCAGTTGGACAATTTGATCAGTTGTCTCGAAGAATTGAACATGCAGATCGTCGCTGATCCTGTCAAGGACGACACTGGCGAACCGCTCGCGCTCCGCAAGAAACGCCGTCCCGAAATCAGGATTGATGGCGAAGATTCGTCGCGCGGTACTGAGGATCCGATTCGCATGTATTTGTCGCAAATGGGCGAGATCCCGCTGCTGACTCGCGAAGAAGAAATTTTCCTTGCCAAGCAGATCGAAGTCTCCCGTCGCCGCTATCGTCGTGCGTTGTTGACCAGCGAGTTTGCGTTAAATTTTCGCCATGAAACATTGATCAAAGTGCATCGCAGCGAACTGCCGTTTGACCGCACGATCAAAGTCTCCATGACGGAAAGCCTGGAAAAGGAGCAGATCCTTGGCCGGATGCCGATCAATTTGGCCACGATTGCAAACATCCGTCAACGCGATTTGGAAGACTACGCCAAGCTGAAGACGAAAGATTTGTCGGCAGCCGATCGAACAGAAATTCAGCAACGCCTCGCCGAACGTCGTCGTCGCTGCGTGACACTGCTCGAAGAATTGAGTCTGCGAACTCAACGTCTGCAGCCGTGTATGAAGCGTCTGGAGCAGATTTCAAATCGTATGACGGAACTGCATGAGCAGATCATCAGTCTTCGTAATCTTTCGTCAGCGAAATACGAGCGACTGTGCCTGCAGAAGGAACTTGATGATCTGATGGAACTGACAAAAGAGACGCCCGAATCCATGGCGGCTCAGATGCTCACCATCCAGCAGCGTCATGCGGAATATGACAAGGCTATGCGAGATTTGTCTGGCGGAAACTTGCGGCTGGTCGTGTCCATTGCGAAGAAATACCGCAATCGTGGGATGACGTTTCTGGACCTGATCCAGGAAGGCAACACCGGTCTGATGCGAGCGGTGGATAAGTACGAATATCGCCGAGGGTACAAGTTTTCAACGTATGCGACATGGTGGATTCGGCAGGCGATCACGCGAGCGATCGCTGATCAGGCGCGCACAATTCGTGTGCCTGTCCATATGATTGAAACGATGACACGGCTGCGTGCAGCGGCGAGAACACTTCTTCAGGATATCGGACGCGAGCCAACTGTCGAAGAGATGGCAGAACTTGCCGGCATCCCGATGGATGAGGCTCGTCGAGTCATGCGAATTTCTCGTCAGCCAATCAGTCTCGATAAGCCGATCGGCGAAAGCGACGACAGTGCGTTCGGAGACTTCCTGGAAGACCGTAGCACCGACAGCCCAGTCAGCAACGCTGCGTCTGAAATGCTGAAGGATAAAATTGACATTGTCCTGAAGACTCTGACCTACCGCGAACGCGAAATCATCAAGCTGCGATACGGTCTCGGCGACGGCTATACTTACACGCTGGAAGAAGTTGGACGCATTTTCAAGGTAACTCGTGAACGCGTTCGGCAGATTGAAGCCAAGGCCGTGCGAAAACTTCAGCACCCGGTTCGCAGCCGCCAATTGCAGGGATTTCTGGAAGGTATTGCTACTGTTGCTGGTCACTAACGCCAGCAACTGAAGTGAACTAAATTTGAAAGAACCTCAAGGGGGACGAAAGTCCCCCTTTTTCGTTGCATCTTTTTACCTGCCAAAATTGATGATGAAGTATACATCAGACCGTCAAACGCTAGAATTCGCCGGTTCGTTTTTTGATTTCAAACAATGGAGGTTTCTGTGAAGACTGTTGCTCGATTACTATTTGCTCTCAGTGTCGTTACTGGATTTTCAACACCGATCGTCGCGGATGAGGCTGATAAAGCCCCGGAGACGTACAAGGTTCTATTCGAAACATCGGGCGGAGATTTCACTGTTGAAGTTCAACGAGAATGGTCTCCCAACGGTGCAGATCGCTTCCACAAACTTGTGGAAAGCGGGTTCTACGATGAGTGTCGTTTCTTCCGTGTAGTGCCAGGCTTTATGGTTCAGTGGGGAATCAACGGCGACCCGGAAATCCAGCAGAACTGGGTGGATGCAAAGATCAAAGATGATGGCGTAACAAAATCGAACAAGCGTGGACTCATCACGTTTGCGACCAGTGGCAAGAACTCGCGAACCAGCCAGGTCTTTATCAACTACAAGGACAATGCGTTCCTTGATGGCCAGGGGTTTTCGCCATTCGGTGAGATTGTCGAAGGCATGGATGTTGTCGATGCCATCAATTCGCAGTACGGCGAGAAGCCAGATCAGGGGCAGGTCCAGGCCAAAGGCAACGAATATCTGAATAAGAGCTTTCCAGAGCTGACGTATATCAAGAAGGCAACTGTCGTAAAAGACGAAGCCGATGCCAAAGTCAAAGACGAAAAAGCCAAATAGTCCGGCAAAGCAAAGCATGATCTGGTCATTGAAGTCAGCATTCCGCGCGGTGGAACGGTTCCTGTTTCATCCGCGCAGAGTTTGCTGGTAGCGAAAGTCGTCAAGACTTTTGGATACGCCCTGAGTCACCGAAAGTCTTGACGACTTTCGCTACGAACTCGATTGGTAAACTCAATCCGGACAGACCACGAAGACGTCCCATCAATACAACAGAATTTGAGAACAATCGGAAAGACGCATGACATGAGTGAAGCAACAGTCACCGGACAGGTTCATTTGATCGAACCGACCAAAAGTTTCGGTCAAAAAGGATTTCGCAAACGCACGGTCGTGCTGGAACAAGCCAACGGACGTTTTACAAATTACCTGCCGTTTGAATTCATCGCCGACAGTTGCGACATGGTAGATAATCTGGGCGTCGGCGATACGATCAAAGTCACCTACCGATTAACCGGCCGCAAATGGCAACGTGATGAACAAAGCGAAGTCAAATTCTTCCTGAGTGCAGAAGCGACCGAGTATGAACTCATCAAGGCAGGTGGTGGAGCAAAGTCTGCTCCTGCTTCAGCCGATGAAGCGGACTTTGGTCCGGAAGATGATTCCGCTCCGTTTTAATGGCCGCCAATGTCGCTTTGAGTTCTTAATCCTGTCATGTTTTTTTCCGTTCAAATTATAGAGAACGAAAATCATGACGTGACTTTCATAAGACTGCAAATCGACAATAGTGTCGGAAATTATTTCCCACGCCATTCACAGAGATATTCGTCAACGGTCTTGCCTCGCTATTCCTGCTGCTCGAAAATCAGCGGGGTAGACGAGTTCGCCGGAGCCACGCGGAATCGCATTTTTCCGTTTAACACGCTTCGCAGTAAGTCTCCGAAAGCGTCGCCACGCCAGCCGTCCAACAGACGCGGCGGATCCGTTTTTTCGCCGCTGCGGACAGCTCGCACAAGTTCCGTCAAATCCCGGTTCGTACCGACCAGCGATTGAGCAATATCCAGCTCCGCACAGACGTTCCCCAATGCGAGGCCAACCAATCTGGAAATGACCTGTTCGTCTGATGAAAATTCGTCACGTGATCGCAGGCGAGGCGGCAACAGGTCATCCGACACCTGACAGGCTTCCTCGATCACTGCGACAACATCGTCCAGACGTTTCTTGTATTCCGGTCGGTTCAGATCGCGAGTCGCAAGCGCCTGCTGCACGGTTTTAGGACGTCGTTTGGCAAGATCGATCAGCAGGTCATCTCGCAGAATTCGGCGAGGTGGACGGTTGCGAAAGGCCGCCTCTTCTTCACGCCACTTCGCTAAACGCTGAGCCACAAGGAGTTCGCGTCTTGGAAGTTTGTGAATGCCGGAAACGCGTTCCCATGGAGGCGTTCGTTCTTCTTCGAAGATGTCCTGACACATGCGGTCGAATTCTGCATGAGCCCATTGCAGGCGTCCACAGGCTTCCAGAGACTTGCTTTGCCGAGCCCAGATTTCCGGAAGAAAGGCAGCGTCTTCCAAAGCGTATTGAATTTGTTCTGGCGAGAGTGGACGTCGCAGCCAGTCTGTGCGAGTCTGATTGCTGGCGACACGTTTGCCAAGAACACGTTCAACAATTGCCGTATAGGACAGCGGATAACTGCGACCTCGCAGACCTTCGGCGACCTGCACATCCACCAGTTTTCGAGGAACCTGGCCACTCATCTGGACGCAGAACTTAATTTCCGCCTGTCCGCCATGCACGATCACCGTGGTGGAATCATCAGCCATGATGTCCCACCACGAAGTCAGTGTCGAGACTGCCAGTGGATCAACTGCCACGCAACGCTCAGGCGTCGCAAACTGGAGCAAACCCAGCTCAGGCCGATACGAAATATCCGATACGAATTCCGAATCGAAGGCCACGATTCCGGATTTGCGAATATGTTCGCACAATTCCAGAACGTCTTCGTGGTAGGTCAGTATTTGCGTTTCCATCGAGCGTTCTGTTGTATCCGTCAGATTTTCGCACGGCGTCGCTTACCATCGCACCACAAGGGGCTGATCTCGGTAATGCAGTGAAGCCAGTTCGTTGTTATCCAGAGGGCGTGGTATAACAGGTTGCTAAGCCTTGCGCAAGGCATACGTAAACTGCTTCTCGATTGTTATCAGCAGATCAAGTTTCGCGATCCGTCCGCACTCGCACCTGAAGTGCGCCCAGCATTTTGGTGATGCGTTCTTCTTTTTCGTTGATGAACAGCACGTTTTCCAAAACAATCGCCCGACGTTCATTGCTAGCCTGAATGATCAGGCGTCCAGATCGCAACAGCATATACTCGAAGAGGTCATTGATCTCTTTGTTGATTCTTAGATTCGGAGCGGAGAAACGTTCCAAATTGCTGAGAAAACCATGGTGATGCAGCAATTCGTTGCCTTTCACTTCCCAATAATCGAAACGACGGCTAACCAAGACACAGATGTAAAGGAAGATCATGATGCCCGCATAGATCAGATAGAACGTGGCATTGGCTGCGGGCTTAATTTTCAACAATGCCCCAACAATTTGTGGAGCCAACCAGGAATTGAGTGTCAAAACAAACCACAATCCAATCGCGATGGAAACGATCGCAAAAAACCAGGTCAGCGAAGTTGTTCGAGGAAAGTCGAAGGCAATCACCACCAGATTCAATGCCATCACCACCAGAAAAATTCTGCCGCAGACATTGTGATACGTGTGTACTTCGGCTTCGGCAATCTCGGCTTCTGCTGGTTTTGTGTCTGCTGGTTTTGCGTCAACTGCGGCCGGGTCACTGCCAGTATTCGTCGTGTCATTTGCAGCTTCTGCGGTTGTCGTGCCGACATCTGCAGGTTCGGCCGTCCCGGTTGATGGTATCGCTGGAAATTCATCGAAACCGCTGACGGCAGCTTTCGCAAAGGGTATGTCTTGTCGTTTGTTGACTTGTGACGAACTTGCCACGACTTGGCCTCGAACCCCAGCGACGCGGATTTCTTCCTGAGGAATGCCACCTTTGGCCCACATTAAGATGCCACAGAACAGAGCTGTCAAGACTGATGGATACAGATAGACGATCTTCGGATAGGACACCAAATAAACACGATCCGGCATCTCATTCGAATTTCCGAGCGGTGTTGACGCAGCATCACTGGCGGTTAATTCCTGGCTCATTTATTACGGTCCCAAGTAGTTCTTGACGCTGAAATGTTGATTTCGAATTGCCTGATCTTCGCGCAATCGATAGGCAAATGTCCATTGTGGATGAAATTTAGCGGTGTGGCGTCTGAGTTGCCAGCTTCCCGCAAATTTCGGCCTCGCTTCCAGCAAACAAACGCAAAAATCCAATGTACGGATCAGAGCAATTCCGGGGTATAACAAATGCTTACGAAAACAACATCCGGAGACAGACGTCATCCTCCGGGTTTTGAGTTGTCTTGCCAACTCTCCCCACCGACTTTACGTCGGTGGTTAA
>JBDNFT010000937.1:0-3668 GCA_041689695.1 Planctomycetaceae bacterium
AACTCTTCCAAATCACTAGGCATTCAATACTCCCTCTGCATTCATTACCGTATTCCGGTTATGATGCCGCTTGAAATCGAAACCTACAGCAATTCCCGGTCGCCAAGCTGGGGATGCATCTTAACTTTTGCTGAAGTTAACGAAGAGCCATTTGGAACGCAACTGTGTGTGTGTGTGTCGGAGCCCATCAGTTCCAGCCGCCGACATTCCTTGTGAACACAGAGCTCACTTCAGCTGGCGGGGCACCGGGGCCAGGACGATGAGCGCGACGCTTGGTCAGCGTCTGCGAGGGCCATGGTATGTCGAGCGTTGCCGTGGGCGTCTACGACGAGTTCTGCAACACCGGACAACACAGTTGCTGCGTCTGGTCCACGAGGAAGACCAGCAGCATGATCAGCATCAGGACCACGGACAGATTCTGCTCGCCGTGGTCGTAGTTGTGTTCCATGTGATAGCCATGGTTCTTCAACGTATTGAAAGTTTCGTTCTCGATCGGTTCCGGCAAATTTGCCGGAAGCGGTCTAATCTCTGTATGGGGTGCCTCAAGCTAGGCGGGTATTTGAAGCCCAGGCAGCAAATAAACATCGTCGAGCACAGACAAACGCACAATGTCGACTAAGCACACGTCAACACGTCCCTGCCCGGCAGCCTTCTCCAAGGTGTTGAAAATCCTAGATTGAAGTGCGGCGATCACTTCCAGTCGGCCATCGACTTGTCGGATGCACTCAGAAAAGTGGCGGCAGAGACAGGACAACGCGACCTAAAGACTCTGGACGCCGATCCACGAGCGATAGGATGAAAGGGTGCGTTGCAACGACTGCTGTAGCCACATTACGTCAGGCACGCCGTTTGATGCTAAAAATGTATCACGCGAAGGACAGATTCAAACATAGGTCTCAATTGTCGAACAGGGTTCGGTGCCATGGCAATTCCGGAGTTTACTTCCGGTAGATCTACTCGTTCTTCACTTCTTCGCAAACCTTGTCTACGTCTTCTACCGACGCCAGAAGTTTCTCAAGCGACGTGGCAATGCGTGGATCCATGTCTCCGGTTCGATCGAGCAGATAACCGAGCAGTGCACGCCACTTTGCCATTTCCAGTTGCAGTCGCTCCGGGAATAGTTTTTTACGTTCTTTTTCGAGGAATCTGAGAATATCGGGCTTACGTCCGCCAGGCCGACTTCGCGGTTTTTTCTTTTTCTGTGCTAGGTGCCTCAGATCGCTGATGGAAAGCTCGTCTCTGATGGCTTTTTTCGTCAGTTTCGTTCTAAGTTCCTTTTTTTCCACGCCGATCAGTACTCGAAAATGTGTGGTAGTGAGTCCAAATCCCTGGCTGCGACTCATTCCATACAGCTCTTTAAGCTCCGACTCTTCGTACAGCGTCGCAAACTGCCGATACCGGCGTGCGGCACCTTCTGGGATCCCGTGTTTCTTAGCGTGTTCTGCCATTTCTCCCGCCGGAGCGTGTTTAGGAAATGCATTCAGCATCTCGATACCGATCCTGTGCATATCCTTGACTTTCAGGATCTTTGCTTCAACGTCCTCTGCAGAATTCTGTGTAATTTGTTTTGATCGCCGCATTTTTCTCCGTCCGACCGAGTATGTAGTCAATGGGATCACTGCTCCCAAAGACTGAGCTGCACAGAATCGAGGTTGAGTCACCGGCCTGATCCCGAGATGCCGGGATTCTGACAACTCTCTGTACGGAAAGCAAAACGGACAGGAACCAGCCTTACACCGTAGTTGGTGATGTGAGGTGCTGCACCAGACATTGACAGTGGTGATCGATAACGGACGCGTTCTGCGCACTCTGTTTCAGATGATTCGATCGGGACAGTTCGGTCGGACCAGCCTGTCGTCCTGTTGCAGCGTGCGTTCCAGCGATGGCTGAACACGCCGTCTGTCGCCAAGCTGGCCTCGATTCGAAAGCATCCGAGCCTGCCCGACATGCTGTGGATGGGCCTGTGGACACGCCTGGCGACACGCAGCGGCGGCAAGGGAAATTGCGAGATGAGTTTTCCCAGTTCCGGGCTGACCCAGCAGGCAGACATTCGCGTCCGATCGTCGGCAATCTCAATTGCCTCAGATTGGATTTCAGCAGCAGCATGTCACTGCGAACCAGCCCATGCAGGTCCGCCTGATGTGAATTCTGTGGTCGCGTCGATGACGATTCGACACGGCGAATGATGTGATCGGCATCGGCTGCACCTGAGTCTCGCAGTTGCTCAATGACGGTGGCCACCTGAGGCACCGAGTGGTGGCCCAGCAACTGCAGCACGCGCACGAAATGACGCACGCCACTGCGAACTCCGTGACGCTGTTCGAGCCGGCTGCGAAGCTCGGCGAAGCATTCCGGAAGCTGCCAGTCTCGATACACGTTCGAGTGGTCCAGGGCTCCCGGGCGGCGTGTGAGTGTGATCATATAGTGCAGTGGATCAAGGCGTTTCAGCCACAGTCTTCGGATTCTCCCACCACACTTCGCGAGGAACGCAGCCAAAGAATTGAAACGCCTGCTGCATGCCTTCCAGAATCGATTCAGTACGCTCCGTTGGCAACGCGATCGCAAACCGTGCGTTCGAACAGGACCACACCAGAATGAGCACCGAAACCTGTTTGCGGCCTTCCGGAAAGTCCACATAGATCTTGCCGAAATCCGCTTCCATCCGCTGACCATGAGCATGGTCCACGGGATAAATGTCTCTCGCTGCTTCCCGCGATGCTGCTGCACAAAACGGCGGACGGTGTCGTAGCCGCCCTTGTATCCATGCTCATCACGAAGCCGCTCGAACAGCCGCATGGCCGTATGACGCTGCTTCGGCGGTTCCGATTCATCGACTTTCAGGATCTCCCGAATGCGATCCAGCACCAACGCGAGTTTTGGAAAACTCTGCGTCGCCCGCCGCCCGTACTTCTGCGGCTCACCGTCTCCCTGCAGCACCTCACGCACTTTGTAACGCGAATGATGAAACTCTCGCGAGATCTCATGAATACTCATCAGCAATTCCCGGTCACTGAACCGACACGCATCGTATTTGGCCCAAGTTAACGTGCAGCCGCTGGAAGTCAACGATCGTTGAGCGTCAACGGGTTCCAAGGGGCGGCAAGGGGTTGAATTCATCGACTGAACTTGGCAGAAACCTGGCCAAGGGCGGCTGGTTTCGCACCTGCGCGCGGACCGCGTCCGCAACGCTGGTCCAGCGCCTCAAAATTAGCGGGATTTCTGTGGGCGTCGCTGTGGCTCTACGACGAATTCCGTAACACCGGATGCTGTCGGACGATGCCACACACTAGACTCATGAGCAACTCCGCCATCGAGTCGAACACGAACTCCTCAAAACGGCTGCGCATCATCTCCCAGAGATGCCGCTTCGACCCCTGCTTCTTCCAAGCGGCCTGGAACACCGGACAACACAGTTGCTGCGTCTGGTCCACGAGGAAGGCCAGCAGCATGAGCAGCATGAGCACCACCGACAGATTCTGCTCGCCGTGGCCGTAGTTGTGTTCCAGATTGCAGCCCTGATTCTTCAGCGTGTTGAAGGTCTCGTTCTCGATCTTCCAGCGCGCCCGCCCGCCACGCATGATAGTGTCCACATTGTCCGGCGTCAGCACGAAGTCGGTGATCCAACTGAAATACTGGACTTGGCCTTCGCGTCGGACTTTCTTGACGAT
>JBDNFT010000938.1:0-2309 GCA_041689695.1 Planctomycetaceae bacterium
CACTTACGTTTCGGGTTGTGTTAGTGGGAAGCGCTGAACTTCAAAACGCCTCAGCGAGGAATTTAACGACGCGCTCGCGAACAGTCAAAATTATTGCGGTAAATGGCGAAAAACTGTTCATTGGTATTCCATTTGTGGCCGATCGGATATCAAAGTGTACATGGCTATCGTTGAGGCATGAGCCGCGTGATCGTACACTTTATCGCCTTCAAGCCTCCACTAATGACGCAGCCAAAGTCCCACACTCCCTTGTTTTCTTTCCTTGTCTACCGTTGCCATTTTTGCCGCGATGTACTCAAAAGAGTACCTTTGACGGGATTATGGTGGCTGGTTTGCCTTTGCGGATTCAGGCAATACTATTGCCCAGATTGCTTTGAGATTCGAATCCGGGCATGTGGTTGGTACAGGTTGCTACTGACCCCGTTGCACTGCGTTCTGCGTCTCGTGACGATCCCGTTCCGATGACCTGCACTCGACTCTGCAAAATCTCAACACGCTGCCCGGAACGTCATCCGTCAATGAATGCAGAAAACGTCTGCGACATAAAAGCAGCGGTGACTTTATTCAGGAATTAGACCGCACCCGAATGGGTCGCCAGCGTTTTTTCGATCTCACCCAAACAGCGAAGTATATCGCGTTCGTGCGATTCGATGGTCGTCAGCATGTCTGCGGCTTCGCCGTCGCCAGCCGTGCGGAGCGAAACGATCGAATTTCTGATGTAGTTGCAGACCGATTCCTGACTGCGTTTCAGACCGCCCATTCCGGACTGCAATGACAGAAATTGCTGGTCTGTGTATTCGGTAGGAAACGTCCCGAAATCTATAAAGTGCTCGCGCTGATCCAGCAACGCGGCAATCTCAGTCACATCCTGCCGCTGACGTGCGGCGAGAACGACAACTTGAGATTCATCCGTAACGGCGTTACTTGCCACCCACGGTGAACTTTCAGAAACGTATTGCAGAAAACTGCGCGCCATCTGAATCAGAACACCATTCAGAAGGATTTCATTATCCTGGCACGTCATTTCGAAACCTGCGTATGAATTTAGAGTAATGCAACAATGAAAACAGGTAACTCACAGGATGGGATTATAGCCCGGTCCTGAATTGAAACGAATCCCACCAGCCCTGCAGACACGTTCTGCTTAGAACTTCACGATAGACTGAGCCGCTGCACCTGCCGTCGAACTTAAGAACTGTGGCAGTACGCCCAGCAGCAATACAAACGCAGCCAAGGCAACCACATAGATGGATTCTAAGGATCCAAGCTTCACCGGCACTGGACGAGCATCCGCAGGTCGGGCATCCATGAACATCGTTTTCAGAACTCGGATGTAATACACAAGGCTGAAGACAATATTCAAAGCACCGAATGAAACCACAACATACATGAACCAGTGAATTTCGCCTGCCTTGAACACCGACGCAAAGATCATCAGCTTGCCGACAAATCCACCAAATGGAGGGATGCCAACAAGACTGATCATGCAGATCAACATCACGATGCACAACGTTGGTGACTGGCTGATAAGGCCTTTGAAGCTGTCAACTTCTTCGCTGAAAGTATGGTTTCTGGCAATGGCCACAACTGCGAAAGCCCCCAGGTTCATGAACATGTAAACGAACAGATAATACAACAACCCTTCCACTGAATGGTTGATATCAATCTTCATAGCGGCCGCTTCTTTACTGTTTACCATGACGATCAAAGCCGAAACGGCCATAACCATATAGCCCGCGTGTGCGATCGTCGAATATGCCAGAAGTCGTTTGAGATTTGTTTGGGAATACGCGGCAAGATTTCCGAACGTCGTCGTAATGCAGGCAATAAAACCAATTCCAACACCAAACGCGATCATCAGCGGTTCCGTCCCCGGAGCACCGCTCAATGCCAAAGCAAAACGCACCATTAATGCGAATGCTCCAGCTTTAGAAGCCACAGATAAGAAACCGGCAACTTCGGCGGAAGCACCTTCAAACGCATCGGGACACCAGAAATGAAACGGAACCAAAGACAATTTGAACGCCAGTCCCACCATTACCAGCAGAATGCCAAGTGACACTGCTCGCAATTCGGGATCTCCAAGTCCGCCAGATCCGCCCTCAGCAGCCTCGCCTAGCCGTGCAGCAAGGAGCGACATGTCTGCAGTGCCAAGAACACCTGCGATCAGGCTGATCCCGTACAACATCACGCCCGCAGCACCAGCTCCGTAGATGACAAATTTTAACGCGGCCTCACTGCTTGGCTTGCGTCCCTTCAGGAAACCAACCATCACGTAACTGGGAACGCTGGCCATTTCAACGCCCACA
>JBDNFT010000939.1:0-4482 GCA_041689695.1 Planctomycetaceae bacterium
CATTCATCACTCGGAGAGTGATGTCTACTATAATCACAAATCAAGGAAATCCCGTGACCGCTCTGGAACCGCTGCTGCTTCTGCATCCAACTGACAACGTCGCTGTCGCTCGGCGAGCTTTGCAGGCTGGCGAAACTGTGACCATCGCTGGCAAAACCCTGAAAATTGTGGATGCGATTCCAGCGAACCACAAAGTGGCACTCAGCGATATTCCGAAGACCAATGTAATTCGAAAGTTTGGCCAGCCAATCGGTACAGCGAGCGCCGATATTGGGGCGGGCCAGTGGGTTCATGTGCAGAATGTCAGCAGCGAACGCGACAAAGCGGGTTATGAATTTTCCACGGACCTCGTGCAGTTTCCGAAACCGGCAGACGATCGTACGTTCATGGGATTCCGACGCAAGAACGGTAGTGCTGGAACTCGCAATTACATTGCACTCATCAGCACCGTTAACTGTTCGGCCACAACATCGCGATACGTCGCGCAGGAACTTGCGAAATCCGATCTCAGTAGATTTCCTAACATTGACGGCGTGATTCCGGTCGTCCACAAGAGCGGTTGTGCGTTCGCTTATAACAGTGAAGATCATCATTTGCTGAATCGGACGCTCGCCGGATTCGCTCGACACCCAAACATCGCGGCGTGTCTGGTACTGGGGCTCGGTTGTGAGACAGCTCAGGCCGGACATCTTCAGGAATCGCACGGACTCGTGCAACTCGGCGGCGCGTCGTTGCGCGAGCCGGATGATTCGTTGCCGATGGTGCTGAACATTCAGGATGTGGGTGGCGTTCGAAAAACCGTGGACCGTGCAGTCGGTGTGATGCGCGAACTAATGGGGCATGCCGATTCCGCTCGTCGCGAACCGATCTCGATAGCCGAGCTGACGCTCGGATTGCAATGCGGCGGCAGCGATGGAGTCAGCGGCATCACGGCAAATCCAGCACTGGGTTATGCCAGCGATTTGTTGGTCGCTTACGGCGGCGGTTCTGTGCTGGCCGAAACGCCAGAAGTCTATGGAGCCGAACAACTGCTGACTCGCCGATCTATCAGTCGTGCCGTGGCTGATCGACTGCTGGATCAGATTCGCTGGTGGGAAGAGTACGCTCGGAAGAACAACGCTTCGATCGACAATAATCCTTCGTACGGCAACAAGCAGGGCGGTCTGACAACGATTATCGAAAAGTCACTGGGAGCTGTCGCCAAAGGCGGCACCGCGCCGTTGCGTGCCGTCTATCAATTTGCTGAACCGATCACCGAGCGTGGGTTTACGTTTATGGACACGCCGGGCTACGACCCGATCTCCGTGACTGGACTTGTCGCAGGTGGTTGTCAGGTGGTCGTCTTCACGACGGGCCGAGGCAGTTGTTTCGGATGCAAGCCTGCTCCAACGATCAAAGTGGCCGCGAATTCGCCGATGTATCATCGCATGCGTGATGACATGGATATTAATGCAGGCACAATTCTGGAAGGTGCGAGTGTCGAATCTGTTGGACGTGAGATCTTTGAAAAGATTATCTCAACGGCAAGCGGCGAACAGACGTTGAGTGAAGCTCAAGGCATCGGCGATGAAGAATTCTGCCCATGGATGCCGGGGCCGATTTTCTGATGCGTTCGTATTTGGACAACGCCACTTTTGTGAGCCGAACGCGCTAGCGTCGGGTGTTGTTGCAATTGTTTAACCCGACTCGAAGAGGAGGTGCTGTGTGCCCGACCTCCTCTTCGAGTCGGGTTAAACGGCCGCGATCGCAAAGATACACAGAATGCCAATCCAGACAATACCCAGCACATGCCAGCACCAGCCGGCGAATGTGACGCCCCAGTAGTATTCGTGGTCGTAGCGATCTTCAAATGCTGAAAGCGTCACCCACAACAGCACCGACTGCGCCACAATGAAATGCATCGCATGAATTGCGGCGAACATAATCACCATGCCATGGACACTCGTCTGCATTTCCATGTCAGGTGAAATGGATTTGATCAGTGCCCACATTCCGTAGGATTGCACGGCGACAAACAACACAGCGGCGACTAAAGCAAGAATCAGTGATCGTCGAAAGCGAGGCTGACGCTCCAGTCGTACGTTTGAATGTGCGTCGTGCAGACACCAGCTTCCCAATGCCAGCAACATCGTTCCGAACTGAAATGCGATCGGAAGACGCAACTCTGCTGTGGGTTCAGGATGATGGAACATCCAGCCCAAAGCGAATCCAAGCAACAAAATGACGCCGCATTGCAGGGCGGTCGCAAGAAAAAATCGGCGTGCCAGTGACAGCCGAGTCTGGTCCCACCGATTTGACATGGATGGATGTAAACCCCTGAATAATCTTAGGTACTTTGAGCGGACAAACGTCCAATCCTGTAAAACACTTGCCTATTCGTCGTTCGCGGTAACAATACCGCAGAAGTGCGGCGCTTGTAACGGCACGAGATCAGGAAATTGGATATCCGTCTCTTCGTGTCGTGTTTCGGCTGCAAGGGTGTCTTGACAAGGTTTTCTGACGAGGGATTACAAATGACGAAATTCTGGCAAACTCTGGTTCTGGGAATGATTTTTGTGGCAGGAACAACTTCAATGGCAGCGGATTCTATCTACGAATTCAAAATGAAGGACATTGAAGGCAAGGAAGTGGAATTGTCTGAGTTCAAAGACAAGGTTGTGCTGATCGTGAACGTCGCCAGCAAGTGCGGTGCGACTCCACAATACGAACAGTTGCAGGCACTCAGCGACAAGTACAGCAAAAAGGGTCTGGTGGTTGTCGGCGTACCGTGCAATCAGTTTGGTGGTCAGGAGCCAGGCTCAGAAAAGGACATCAAAGAATTCTGTAGCACGAAATACAAAGTCACCTTTCCGATGATGAGCAAAGTGGACGTGAACGGTGAAAACGAAGACCCGCTTTACAAATTTCTTAAAGCTCACGCAGAGAGCAAAGATAATGTGAAGTGGAACTTTGAAAAATTCGTGATCGGCAAAGACGGCAAGGTTGTTGGCCGATTTGGCACAAGGACCAAGCCAGACGATGATGAAGTTGTGAGTGTGATTGAATCAGAATTGAAGAAGTAGTTTCTTTCTGAACTGAGTCATCCAACGGGAACGCCTGCGAGTTTATAACTCGCCGGCGTTTCTTTGTTTGACCAATCCTCGTTCCGGGGCTCCAGCCCTGGAACGCACTGCATCGGAGGCTCCTGCCTCCACAGACAATCCCGCGAGGCAGGAGCCTCGGAACAAGGACATCAATTCACATCAGGACACAATCGAATGCCCAGACGTCGATTCTGGATCGCTGCTTCACTTATCACAATGGCCTCCATTGCGTCGATCATAGTCGCCATCAGCAGCCTGGCAACTACCAGCGCCGCGTGGTGGACACTACTGGCTGCGGCTGCGATTGGGCAAAGCAGTCTCATTTGGCTGTGGCCTTGGCAGGGCGAAGTCGATGCGGATCTTGTCGCTTTGCGAGCAAAGGTCTCCCGCGAGCAGAAACAACTCTTCGAACAACAGGAAGAGTTTGGCCGCATTCGGCTGACCTTGCAGAGCGATCTGGTATTTCGAGAAGAACGACTGCAGGAACGTGAACGCGATCTGGCGTCGCGGTTTGCGAGGTTCCATGAATTCCTCGAATATCCTGTCCAAGATGTTCATGTTGCAAAATCATCAGGCGAATTGCAAAAGCTGACTGAACAGGACCGCAGTGTTCGAAAGCTTCTCGAAGCGGAGGCCGAACGAGTTTATGAAAAAATTCGCCGCAATGGTTATACCGTCAATGGCAAAGTGGATCTGGATACGATTCGTAACGACGCGTTCGATCTGATCCAGCAAGTCGCGAAGATTTATAATCCGACCAGTCAAAATCCGCTGCTGGAAACAAGCTTCGACCAGCTCGCTCGAGCCGCCAGTCGTATCTGTTTGCATGTGCTTGTGCTGCTCGAACAACTTCCCGTCAGCGTGCAACATTACAACGCCAACCGATTATATGGTTACATGCAAAAGGCGATCGCTAGCTATGGTGTTTATCAAAAAGCTTCACCATGGCTGTCATATCTTTCGCGTGGGCTGTATGCCGGCAGGCTTGTCGCTACAACAAACCCGGCGGCACTGGGAGCCTGGTGGCTGGCAACGGAATTGGGCAAACGCGGGGCTCAGAAGGTGATAGAAAATGTGGTCGATCGTCAGGCCATCGCATTTCTGCATGATCTTGTCACCGTCATCGGCGTGGAAGTCGCAGGCATCTACGGCACTGGTTTTCGTCATCGTGATGCAAGTTGGATTCTGGGTGCGGAACTAGTGGAATTGGTCCACAGTTTTCCAATGTCCGGAGAGAGTCTGCGAAACGGCCTCAAGCATGTCACCGCATTGCCGCTCCGCAGCGAGTACGATCGCGTCTATCTTTATCGATGTCTTGCCGATCATCGGTCGGCTGGTCTGCAACTGGCAGATCCCGCGATGCTTCCGCGCGAAGAACGAGAAATCATTGCCAAACATC
>JBDNFT010000940.1:0-3286 GCA_041689695.1 Planctomycetaceae bacterium
CCATGTCCATAATGGCGGTTACGCCACCAGCAAGTCCCGCTACACCGCCAGGCCCGGTTGGAATCGTCGGATCCAACGCACGCATGTCACCCGTGACGATCGTCAGTCCGGACGCGGCCGTTTCACGGAAGTCCATGCCGGCGTAGTGGCCATAGTAATTAAAGATCTCACGGGCACGCTCCTTCTGGGCCTCCGTGATCAAATTGAACAGAGTGTTGCCTTGGGGATCGCTGCCGTAGATGTCCTTAAAGTTGAAATCAAAGACCGGGATCCCGCTTGCATCGCTGTCCGCTCCGCCGTGAAGGTGGTTTTCGACTTCAATCTCGCGATGCCCCGGCTCATCGCCCGCTCCCGGGAACTGAAACGCAAAGTTCTGCGCACTAATCGCTGACGAAATCACGCGGCTGGAATTCCCGGTGCTGCTGACCGTGCCAATGTCGGTGTTCGCGCCAGCAAAGCTGGAGCCGGGATCAACGCCGGGCGTAATCGCGGCGGGTGCCTGAGGCAACGTTTCTGTCGTTCCAATTCGAAGACGATACGAGCCCGCTCCGGAAAGTGACGCAACGTCCGACGCAAACGTCAGCGTCGCCTTGTCCATCACGGAGTCATAGTCGACATCGATCGGCAGGTGGACGAGGTCGTCCAATGAGCTGATCGTTTCGTTCGTGAAGATGAGCTGGTAATACGCCGGGTCCTCAGCTGTCACCGGATCAAGATCATCATTATTGAAGTACACGACGATCTGATCGCGAGCCTGCGACAAAGTGCCGTCCACTGCCCGCGTCACCGGCTGCGGATCGACCGCCACGACACGCGCCCCAAGATCCAGCTCGAATGCAAAAGTACTGTCTAAAACAGGATCAGCGACAGGTCCACCAGCGGTCAGCACTGTGGCCAGCAACGGCTCAGTTCCAGTCCCGTTAACTACGATTCGGTAGTGGTCATCAACAAGATTTTCGCCGAACCGGAGAACAACCTCATTTGGGACACTGCCGGGTCCGACATAACCGATCGTGACGGGAACATCATCGCCGTACCCTAATATCCCACCGAGCCCAAATATCCCATCGGCCCCAGGCCGAAAGACCCGAATCGAATCCAATTCCCTATCGATACTCGCGGGAGTAATCGTCGAGCCGAGACTGAACTGCAGTGTCAATTCCTGCGGAGCAATGTTTCGAACTTCGTTTTGGACAAAGAATTCGCCAACATTGGGCCGCACTGCCTGCAGCGTAGTTGTGAGAAGCGTTCGAAATTCCAGACCTTCTGCAGCCGATGCCGCCTGTTTCCTCTTGGTTCTGCGTTTTGTGGCACTCGGTGACTGTAAACGATTACGAACTGCGGTTAGCCAAGCGGAAATCAGCATTGAGTCAACCCTGCGAAGGAATCTGAGTTATCAATAACGGAAGATATCAACATTTTGCAACGGGAGAATGAACCCCCTCTGCAGAAGAATAGACGAAATCGCCATTTTTCTGGAAGCACTGTCTGGATGCAATTCGCATCATTGCTTGAAAGACGGTGATTTTGAGCAAATCAAACACCTCAAAGTCCAGGCGAATATTTGAAATTCTGGCGGATGGCGGGTTTTTAGTGTCCTCATGGCTGCCTATTTTACTTAATCGCCGCATTTTAAGCAGTATTCAAGTGCGGCGACTGGTTCGATAAACCGCCCTTATGAAATGCTTGACTACTGTATCTGGGTGTGGATTTAAGTACAGTTATTTTGTCGCCCTTGCTGAACTGGGACGATACTCATAACCGGCTCAGCCGATAAGCCGCACTACGACTTGCGGCGCTTTGGTATTCGATTCTTGTCGTCAACCTGCACGATTTTCGGGACGTGCTTTTGACGTTCCTCATCCGAATATTGAGCGTAGCTGCAGATGATGACAAGGTCACCCACCTGCACCAGTCGTGCAGCCGCACCGTTGAGGCAGACGACGCCCGAGCCGCGTTCGCCGCTAATGGCGTATGTCGTTAAACGGCTGCCGTTGTTGATGTCGTAGACGTCAACCTGCTCCCATTCAACGATGTTGCTTGCTTCCATCAGCGACGGGTCCAGCGTGATGCTGCCCTCGTAGTGCAGGCTGGCATCCGTGACAGTCGCACGATGGATTTTCGATTTCAGCAGCATTCGGTTCATTACAGGATCAAGCTCGCAATTTCGCGGTCAGTTGAGTTTCGCAACTAGCGATCACATTCTTCACCACGGCATCGACTTCTTCCGTCGTCAATGTGCGGTCTGCCGCCATGAAGCGGCATGTGATCAAATAAGACTTATGATCGGCATTGATCTGTTTGCCTCGATACTGTCCACCAAATGATGTTCCCAGCAACAGCGAGCCTGCAGATTTGGACACAGTTTCCGACAACTGAGCCCACGATATCGATTCGGGAAGTACGAAGTTCAAATCTCGGGATATCGACGGGAAACGTGGCAGCGGTGTGTACGAACGGCGAACTTCGAAAAGTTCTTCAATCAGCGGCAATCGTAACTCAGCAACACAAACGGCATCCTGCAGATCGCTTTGATTCAGCACGTCGCGGCTGAGTTCACCTAACCAGCCCCAGGGTTTTCCGTTGAGACTCACAGTCGCCCCGCGACCGGAGATGTATTCCGGATGCGGTGCTGGTTCTGTCGTCAGGATCGCATGAGGTGCCAGTTCTGCAGCCAGCGCTTCGACAACTCCCGACAATTGAAAAAACGGTCGGCCCGACACAATACCGATCGTCAGTGGTTCTGCCTGTTGCTCAGGCTGACCAAGGCCAGCAGTGAGATACACGCGAGCCACTTCGAACAGTTCCGCATTGGCGTAGCCGTGTCGTTCGTTCTGACGACGGCAGGCCAGCAGACTTGGAATCAGACTCTGTCGCAATTGGTTTTCGTGACTTCGGCTGGAATGATTGACGGCGACCGGTGGAATATCTCCTGCCGGACGGAACATTTGCCGCTGCTGTTCGCTCACAAACGATAATGTCAATGCTTCCGATAAACCGCTGGAAACAAGCTGCGTTCGAACGGCATCAATCACACGTTCACGCAAAGTTCTGGCCGTGGCAACAACTGGCAGTGTGGCGTCGATCGGAATGTGTTCGTAGCCATGGATACGAGCGACTTCTTCGATCAGATCGACTTCTCGCAGCAAGTCTGGTCGCCAGCTCGGCGGTTCGAAGGTCGCCAAGTCTGCATTGCGAGCCAGACTCTTCAGGCCAAGCTGCTGCAGGATTTGAACGCATTCGTCCGCGGCGATTTCTATTCCCAGCAGACGACCAACTTGTGCAA
>JBDNFT010000941.1:0-7221 GCA_041689695.1 Planctomycetaceae bacterium
AAGATATGCACATTGACGTTCAAGTTCGCTCAGCAAGCTGACTCGCCGACCAAGACCACTGGAAGTCAAACCGTGCGGCAGACTCAAACTTGGGGCTTCGAAGAGTCGATTGTCTTTGTTGCCGCGATCCTGATGATCAAAGTCGTGAGTTGGAAATGCGCCGTAAGAGGTTGCATGAAATGGCGACGCTTCCACAAACCAGGGATTTCGCTGACTGCCCATCATACCGGCGAACTGACCCGGCAATACTCGTCCCGAATTGTGAACAAGCTGCTCTGGAATCACAGCCGCTGGAGGAAGATTATTACGAGCCGTCGAAACAGCGCCAGCGACAGCAGCAATACTCGGCCAATCCTGCGGGCGCGGCAGACTGGGATTGAATCCGGGAGGCAGATCGGATCTGCCGGTCATCATAATATGGTGCCCGGCGGAGTGGTCGTTTGACGAGTGCGTCAGCGAACGGCAAAGTGACCACAGACGACTCCTGGCCGCGAGACCCGGCAGATGTTCGCAGATCTGTACGCCGGGAGTTTGAGTCGAGATGGGCGAGAACTCACCGCGAATTTGTGATGTCGCCTGAGGCTTCGGATCAAAACTATCGTGCTGCGACAATCCGCCGGACAGAAAAATATAGATGCACGAACGTACCGGTACAGCGTTTGGATTGCCCTCAGCAGCCATGGCACGCAAGCCTTTGAGATGATTCATCCCAAGGCCAAGTAAGCCGATGGCACCTGCCTGCACTGCCGTCCGCCGCGCGATTCGCGGATGATTCGTTGCCGTGTTTTGATGTGGCATGGCGTCGCCTTTGTTCTGCTTCGGTGAATTCAGTACACTCGACTGGCAACCCATTCCAGTCAGCACCAGGACAGTCTACACCAACAGTCACGAAGTTTGGAACTCAAAAGCATCCAAACACCACAGTTCGTTCTGTGAATCCGCGATGAATTCTTTATAAAAAATGTTCATATCTCCGAATCTCCCTGACCCACCGGCGAACTGAACCTGGTACAAACAAATATACTGCTTGAGTTGTGAATTGTTGTCCTTGTTTTGTCCTTGTTCCGAGGCTCCAGCCTCGGAACACATTGCTCCGGAGGCTCGTGCCTCCCGAGGTTGCCGTTGCAGGCAAGAGCCTCCAGTGCATGGTGTTCCAGGGCTGGAGCCCTGGAACGAGAAGCGTGCAAAGTATCTTTGGACTATGTATGAATCAAAATTCGGACTTCGTCATTCAGACGACCGACGTTTCCAAAACGTATCGCAGTGGACTGTTTGGACGTAAAGCGTTTCAGGCACTCAAAGGCGTTTCGCTGAATGTGCCGCGTGGAACGATCTACGGGCTACTCGGCCCAAACGGCGCTGGCAAAACAACGTTGATAAAAATCCTGCTTGGTATCGTACGAAAATCCGGCGGCACAGCGTCAGTTCTGGGCCACGTCGCCGGTTCGCGAGCCGCACGTCGTGAAGTCGGATATTTGCCCGAGAACCACCGCATTCCACGGCACCTCACAGCGAACACCGCACTTGAATATTACGGCGCATTGAGTGGCCTATCGATGTCGGAGATTCGCAAACGTCGACCGCCGATTCTGGAATCCGTCGGACTGAACGGTCGCGAAAACGATCGCGTGTCCGGATACTCCAAAGGTATGTTGCAACGACTTGGACTCGCGCAGTCCATGATCCATAAGCCGCAATTAATCGTGCTCGACGAACCAACCGACGGCGTCGATCCGGTGGGACGTCGCGAAATCCGTGACGTATTAAAGCGACTGGCCGCCGAAGGACATTCGGTATTCCTGAACAGTCATCTGCTTCAGGAAATTGAACTTGTCTGCGAAAGTGTCGCAATTCTGAATCACGGCCATTGTTTGCTCACAGGAACTGTGAAAGACCTGAAAGCAGCGTTGACGGATTCTGCCGTCTTCCTGCAACTGCGAGGCCCGGAAGCAGCCATCCGCAACGCCACAAATGCAATTCCCGGAGCTATGATTCGTGCCGTCACTGCCGACGCGTTCGAAGTGGAAGTTGGCATTCAATCGCAAATCGAACTGGACAAACTCATCGACACGTTGCGTTCAGACCAGGTCAGCATCTGGCAAATCGCACGTCGCGAGAAGACTCTGGAAGAGGTGTTTATGAATATCGTAGGAGCCGATCACCGATGAAAGCTTACCTCGCCATTCTGAAAGATTCTTATCGCGAAGCTGCAGCATCCATGGTCCTTTGGCTGGCGCTGGGCGGGATTCTGTTGTTGCTGCTGGCGTTGGCACCTGTCGGACTGCTGACGGCCGCAAATACAAAACTACGGTTCCAGGAACTTGTTGATCCAGAGCAATTCGTGACATCGCTTAAGGAAAGTAACGAAGATTCAACGACCCCCGAAGGACACATTTGGTCACTGCTGAATGAACAGCAGCAAAATCGATTTGTAGATTTGATTAAGCCTGCTGATGCGACCGCAGGTCGCCGAGGTCCAAATGGCGGTGGTGGTCGATTCTTCATTGTTAATACGATCAACGAATTGTTGACACGACCAGACTTCTACAATACGACGGCATTCGAAAAAGTCGAGCTGGATGATGATCTTCGGGCTGCCGACGACGATTCAATACCAGCCGACAAATTGGCCAACCGAAATCTGCGACGTCTGGAGAAAACATTTTCTCGTTACATCAGCGTCTCCGAACACAACGCCATTTTGCTCACCTACGCGGGATTTGATCTGACCGGACCATTGCCGTTTCTTCCATCGCAAATGAAGAAAGTTGTGGATGGCGTCATTACTGTTGTGCTGGGATTCTTCCTTGGCATCGTGGGTGTTTTCGCGTCGCTGTTGTTCACGGCTACGATGATTCCTCGCACGTTCGAACCGGGGGAAATTTCATTGCTGCTGAGTAAGCCCGTGCATCGTTCGTTTCTGTTCCTGACAAAATTTCTCGGCGGCTGTGTCTTCACTTTAATTTGTGCAGTACTGCTGGTGACGGGCATCTGGATTCTGCTCGGGGTACGCCTTGAGATGTGGCGGCCGGAACTGCTGTGGTGCATTCCACTTTATGTATTTTTGTTCGCAATCTATTTTTCTGTCTCAGCTCTGGCTGGGGCGATCTGGCGAAATGCAGTTGTCTCTTTGATTCTGGTTATTGTGTTTTGGGTCGGCCTGACGTTGATAGGCGTGGCTCAGAATTCGATGAATGAATTTATCGTCAAGGCGCGACGCCTGACCGAGATTTCAGCAAATGGCGGCGAAGTCTTTGCTGTTGACGGAGGTCGGACGGTTCAACATTGGGATCAGGCAACGAGCGACTGGACTCCGGTATCGCAAGCTGCCGGTAGTGATCAGATACCAGCGTTCTTGCAGAGAATTGTTTTTTCCAGACATCGTTCTCGTATCTCTGTCAGTGCAGACGGCCAGCGGATTCTTGCATTGCAACCAACGATGAGTCGCGTGGGAGGTGTGGGGCCTTCGACAATTCTGAGTGGTAATGCCGAAGAGCAGTTTGAATTGCAGCCGGAACCTGCAGCTCCCGAATCATTGTTTGGAGTTTTTCAAACCGCCAACGGGGACGTCATTCTGCCGGGCTCACGCGGTATCTATCGTTTTGCCGGCCAGACCGAAAAAGAACGAAAAGCACAGACATTCTACAAGGACTTCCTTGGTGGCCTCTTTTCGTCGTCGTCCACAAAAGCGTTTGAAAGCCTGACAGACAAGGATTTCCCGACGATTGCTGGAGGCTCGTCGGTGACATTCAATCCACTGGACAGTTCAATATTGTCCCTGAATGATGGCAAAATCCATCGCTTCACAAGAACTGAAGAAGGCAAATACACTGTTGCGGATACAAAAGATCTTGAATGGACAGATTCCGCGCTTCTCGCATCTGGTGGGAGCTTTGCATTGATCGCTCGCGCAGATGGGAAACTTTTGGCAATCGATGCTGCGACATTTGCAAGCATTGCCGAAGCCGAATTGCCAATTGGTGAAAAACCTCGGGCCGTCGAATGTGCCCCGGACGGCAGCAGCGGGGCAGTGCTCACACACGCCGGTACTGTGCTGATCTTTGATTCAAAGAATCGCAAGTTTGCGACCTGGGCACCACGCGAAAGCGGTTATGCCTCCGCAATTGCCTACAACGAAAAATTTCAGTTGCTGGTCGTCGACAATCATCGCAGCGTCGGAATTTACGACGTCGCCACGCAGAAGACGTCCGAGCAACTTCGTGGCAGCGTAGATCTTCCCTGTAAGATCTATGATTACGTAGTTTCGCCTCTACACAAGATTCTCCCGAAACCCAGCGATCTCGACAATGCGGTGCAGTGGATCGTGACGGGTGAAAAATCCGTTGAGATCAATAGCGATGGCGATCAGCGAGGCAACCTGAAAGCCAATTTGGAAGCCGAACGAATCACGCTGGATGTCCGGAACGCGATTCTGAGCAACGTCGCATTTATCGTTATCATGCTGGGACTCGGATGCGTTTACGTCGCCCGCAGCGATTTTTAACGGCATTGCCCTATCGGGGCTTTTCAGAATGTTGGAATCGAGTCCATGGGCTCGTGTGGTTTGCCAAACTTCCCGAAGACATCCGAGAGTCGATGGAATCCTTAAGTTCCAGTCTGCGCACTTCATTTCGCGCAGAACCGCTGAATCTAGAAGTGCGAAACGTGCACTTGCTGTTTACTGACCCAATTTTTGGACCCGGATCCAGTGATCGGTAAAGTGAATATGCTTTCCAGCTGGTACTTTTGGCATATGGCACGTCAAGCAGTTTTCTGTGCGGGCTGCCACCTTACAATCAATGGCCTTCTTTTGTGTTGCATCATGACAATTCAGGCAAACGGCCGTGTGAAACTGCCAATCGCTCCGCGTTGGTTGATGCGGATTGTGACAACTTGTGCAGTCGAATCTCGCTGCCTGCCCGTTGGTATGGATGATCTCCTCCTGCTGCAGAAAACATTTGCTTTGAACTAATCCTACAGACGCAAACCTAGGAAGCAATTTATCGTCAGGGTCTATTTCTCCGCCCAATTCGTCGGCGCGCCGATGGCATTCTCCGCACCGATTTATGGATTCAATTGGGGTCAGATCAGAAAGTCTTTCGATGGTTGAAGTTAAATCATTTCCCATATCATGAAGATGTTTGCTGGTGTCCCAGTGACACCTGGCACAACTGATACCCGGCTGAGTCTTATCGAAATCGATGCGATCGTTGGTCACTTCGACATGGGAGCAGTGGCATCCGAAACAATTGGCAATTTCATTCGGTGGTCGAGGTTGACCAAGTGACACAAGTCCGATTGATTCAGACAACTCTTCCATTCCCAATGTCGTCCCCAGAGATCCGTCCGGATACGCGCTGACGCAGTGTTCCAGTCCAGATGTCGCTCCCTTGGAATCAATCCACGTCATCAGTGGAGTCCGTGCGTGCTTTCCGGATCCAAAGATCCAGTCGATCGGGACCTTTCGGCTAAATGCAGATGTCGACATGAACAATTGATTGTCCAGAATGTCGTACTGAAAATCGACGCCGGATTCATCGCGATGAAATCGTTTGCCTGCGAATTCGTTGATAACCAATTTGTCTGTTGCCCGCATGAGTGTTCTAGCGTGTGGTGTCTGGGCGAAGCTTTTTACGATCTCTGCGTGGCACTCCGCACAACTTTTACTGGAAAAATGCGACGATCGTTCACTGAGCACGAAGCTCTCCGGTGGGCGATCGTAACGCGTGAACCAGACACTGGCCGCGCTGGAGGTCATGATCACAAGTATCAGAACCGGAATAAGTTGATTCAATGAAATACGTCGCTGTGTTGAGCAAAACGGTCTCATAAGCTCCATATCCGTTTTCATCTTGTTGTGAAGGATTCGATCTGCTGCTTCCAGTATTTCGCCGCCAATGTCAGTGACGCAATATCCCCCTTTGCAATGGTCTGCTGAAACTCTGCTTCGGCTCTTAAACAGTCTCCCTGTTCCATCGATATCATCGCAGACGCAAAATGCTGTTCAGAAGAGGAGGGCGATAATAAATAGGCAGCGGCTGATAAGTCGCCTGATAAATAGTGATCCAAGCAGCGATTCCAGCGGTCCGCATTTTCTGTTTCTTCTTCAGCGTCGATGTGCGTCCAGGGCTGAGCGGTGTCGGTCGTTGTTTCAGCGCGACACCTTTGAACCAACCTGCGTCTCCAATAGCTCGCAGCTCCAAAATCGGACCATTCCTGATAACAAAGATCCTGTTGACAATTGATAAACTCGATCGTCAAAGCGCGATGGCGGACGCATTGTCGGATCGGAAGTAACGCTCGCAATGCAGCGGATGGAATATCCATCGCCCTGAATAACTGTGATTGCTGAATTGCAGGCATTGGATCAGGCCCAAGGCCCGCCACTTCAGCCAGATCCCATCGCCATCCAGTGCCTTCGTAGACTTCCGAAGTGGGTTGCCATGAGCCAGATTCAACAAACCCTTGTTGCTGAAGTGTCTCCAGAATAACCGACGAAAAACGTTTTTCATCGGTTGAACCAAATGGCACGACCGAAGAATCCAAATCCATAATTTTCCATGTAGATCTGTGCAGTGCGCGGTTTAATGATGTTGATTCCGCGGGGATCAGCAGCAGATTGGCATTCCATTCAGAAAACTGACGATACCAGCCGCCCCAACTTCCGTCTGCTCGCCGATACTGCGCACGATGAGCACCTTTGAGATCTGCAATCAAAGCCGAATGTATCATCAGGCGACCGCCAAGCAGTGCCCGTTGTGGATGATCGACCAGCTTCGTGTCCTCATTCAGCCAGGCAGCCGCACCGGCACTGCGGCGGTCCAGAGTCCACGCGACAAATGGTTCTGTTGATGGATGGCGGTCTGGAAGCTGCAGGAGTCGCAAATCCAGATCGTGGGAGATTCCCCAGCCAATTCGATGAAAAGGTGCCAGTCCCTGTCCGACAGCATCGATACCGACAAGCAGTAGAACCAGACAACTGGCGAGCAGTATGGATTTCATTGGCAGAAACGGATTTTTAGCACTCAGATTCTCTTCGGCAAGTTGCAACAGAATCCAGAGACTGCAAAGCGGGATGTTCTCCGGGCTTAGAACAGCAGCAATCGCCGGAATCATGAAATGACTCACCGCCTGCACATTGGATTTTCCTGGCGACCGCGATTCTGATGACATAACCACTTTTGAATTCCATCCACGCAGTCGAACGATGATGTAAATCGC
>JBDNFT010000942.1:0-5954 GCA_041689695.1 Planctomycetaceae bacterium
CGCTCAGCTCGAGCAATCAGGCGGATCACATCCTCGCGGCGATGCTCCGGCATGCGGAACAGGAGATCCACACGATCGTCAGCAGACATCCATTCGAAGAGCTCAGAAAGTTTCGCCGGATCAACCTGCTCAACCAGGGTCATTTGTCGCCGCAGCGACATGTACTCAAAGATTTCAACACGCAGCGGCAGTTCGGCTTTGTCCAGAATCGGCCAGATCTGGTCATCTTCCAGTTCATCAAGGATCTCGGCAACTGCGGCAGGATGAACTACTGAACAGAACGCCGCCAGACCGGCAATATCTCCCTCTTGCAGCATCAACTGCACGTCGGGGAGTATTAGCGATTGATAGGCATCCTGCATCGGAAAAACCTCTCGAACCGAGACTGTCGATCAGCTAAAAAAAATCCCTGCCGGAACGAGTCCCGGCAGGGATTTGATCGCCAATCTGAAATTGCCCCTTGGCCATTCGCTGGCCAAACAACTCAGCGTTTAGAGAACTGGTAGGCTCGACGAGCTTTGCGAAGACCGTATTTCTTACGTTCAACCATGCGGTCATCGCGAGTCAGCAAGCCAGCGTCCGCCAAAGCATGGTGCCATGCAGGATTCATGCCTTCCAGAGCACGAGCGATTCCCAGGATGATCGCACCAGTCTGGCCTGTTGTGCCACCGCCCTGAACACGAATTGAGATATCAACTTTGCCAACCTTGTCAGCAACTTTCAGCGGAAACATCACGCTGTCTCGATCACGTTCGACGCACAGATATTGTTCGAGCGGGCGACCGTTAACAACGAAAGCGCCGCTGCCTTCTTTAATACGCACACGAGCCACAGATGTCTTACGACGTCCGGTGCCCATAGCAACGCCAAAACGGTCGATTTTGCCGCGAATAATTGGCTGAAACGCTGGGTCTGCCGCAACAGCGGCGTCACCACCAGCACCAATCGTCAGTTCTGGCAACTGCGAGGATGGAACTTCGGGCTGCGATGCAGGCATATCAACATCAACATCCTCTGAAACAACGGGTTCCGTACTCATAGGGCGTATTCACAACGAAAAGTGAGGAAACAATAAACAGATTGCGGCAAGCCCAAACACGGCCTGACAGAGAATTCGCTACAACACAACATCTATCGTGTGGCATTTCAACAGCAAGAAATCAGCCCTTAACCTTGCGGTCCGGCACCATATGAGCCGGAAAAGGCTTCGGAGTCTGAGCAACATGAGGATGCTCAGTACCAACAAAAATCCTTAATTTACCCAGCATTTGGCGACCAAGCTTGTTCTTTGGCAACATGCGGCGAACAGCTTCGCGAAGAAGTTGATCCGGTCGCGTTTCCCATGTTTCCACCGCACTGCGAGTTCGCAAACCACCGGGAAAGCCGGTATAGCGATCGTATTTCTTTTTGGCCATTTTGGTCGTCATGTACGGCACTTTGTTGTGCTGCACGGAATTGCCCGAAAATCGGATTCGATCGCAATTCAATACGATAACGCAACCGCCCGTATCAACGTGAGCGGTGTAGGTCGGCTTGTGCTTACCCATCAGTACCATTGCGATTTTTGCGGCCAAACGACCAACAATATGAGCGTCCGCATCAATGATAAACCACTCGTGGTTATCACTCTCTTCTTTTTTTGCCATCCATGTTTTGCCAATTGCCAGCATGGAACCATCATCCTTCGGACTGTTTTTAGAGACAGTCTGATCAAGAGTTCGAAATCAAAAACCAATAAAAACTGCGCAAAACACAGCATTTTTCCGCCAAACAAGGCATGACCAGACACTGATCACCGGCCCGTGGCCAAACGAAGTCGGGCAATCTAACGACTTTCTCTCATACAATCAATGCTTGACCCGGCATTTCGCTCTGCTGATTCTCACTGTTTACATTGTTCCATCGGCAAACTGCCCGGCGCTGGCTTACAGCGACTTAGGATCGCTCGTTAAATTACTGTCGTAGTGGACTTCGCCAGAAATCCTACAATCGCTGGGGATTCTGTCGAATCCCGCTACAAATTGCCCGTTGCCGGAACATCGTTCGCTGAAACCGTTTCTTACCATTCTCAAATCAATAACCATCATGCAACCCACAGATCTCCCAATGTCTCATGTCTACGAACTCGGCAAAGTCACAGTCTTCTACATACCATCCCACAAGCTGGACGATCCTCGTTATTTTCACGGAACGCAAACAGCGCGAATGGTGACGCATGAATTTCTGATGCACCGGTATCGAGCTTACACTCAGTCCCCGACGCCCGTCAAAGGGTACTGGGTCGATCCCAACGGCCAATTGGTGCATGATGTCATGGAACGATTCGAGGTCTCATTCGGCAGTGAAGCAGAATTTGAACGGCTGATTGAGTTTCTGATCGACATGTGCGATCGACTTACCGAAGACGCAATCTACGTGACGCGCGGCGAACGCAGCTTTCTCATCCAGCGCAAGGCAACGGATCTTCTGTGAGGCCAGATCTGTCGGCCGGTACGTAAAAAAACGCGGCAACCTCATTTCGAGTTTGCCGCGTTGATTCGATCCGGATTGTAAGACGCACGGTCGGGTGGGAATCGCAATTTTGTCTTGAATCCCTGCCCGCAGTATCAAACGGCCTTTTAGAGAACTTGTAGGAAACTCTGGCATCCTGCGTATTGCTGCGGGTCGATGGGGCCGGCACCAAAAACGGTTAACGAAACATACCACGAAGCCATGCGTTCTTACGTCGTTCAATTTCCATCAGACGACCAAAGACACCGCTGGATCGGCCGCTACGGGCAAGAACAAGATCGTTTCCAACAGGCTTTACTGACTGGCGAACTTCCAGGGACTGCAGCGACTCGGTCACATTGAGAGGGGAAACTGGTGCTGGGGCGGATTCAGATCCCATCGCAACTGAAGACAACCCAATCATCGCCACAGTTGAGAGTGCAACTACAAAACGCATAACAACAACCTTTCGCGAGAGAAGCGAAGTCGCGTCAACGCGATGCGACCTCAGATGCATGAACCCTACACGATGGTCGACAATGCTGCGGCGAGATTGTCTGACGCAAAACAATTTTCAATCGACAACGACTGATTTCCTTCCGGATCTGTCAAGGATTCCGAGGCGTGCCGCACAACCGTCTGATAGTCCCAAATGCCCAAAGTCAACGCAGTCGCGCGAATGGTTTCAGCTTCGCATGTTATGTCGTTAATCCATACCGGCTAGCTGAATTCCCCGCGAATGAGCCCACCACCCGACGACTGCCCCCATGCAAAGGTTCACGACCTGGAGACCTTTTTGATTTGAAGATGACGGACCGGCTTGATCCAGGCAGGTCAACAAGTCCGCTGGTCCCGGAATTCGCGTCAATGAAACATTGGAGCGCCCCGCCCGGACTCCAGAACCACACGACTGAGAAATTCACAGCGCAAATCATGGGCCGAATCACCCCTTTGTTCATGGAAACCGCTTGGCCACAACACTAGACTGCGTGGCTTATCAGGGTGAGGATTGGGTTACGGTCAAATGCAATCGACGCCAATTCCACATTCTGCAGAACGTAGTTAAGCGCATTCCCATCCATCGAGCGAAACTGATATTGAGGAGAGTTTCTGAATGAGTTCAGGTGACAATCAAACCAATGCTGCAAAAGCCCAGCGCCTATTGTGGGCAGGGTTTATGGCCATCATGGCCGCTGGTGTCGGGTTTTCAATTCGTGCCGGAATCCTTGGCCAGTGGGCTGAGCAATACGGTTTCACAATGACGGAGCTCGGCAAGATCACTGGAGGTGGATTAACCGGCTTCGGCATCATCATCCTGGTCGGCTCATTAATCGCGGACACCATCGGATATGGAAAGCTGATGACACTGGCGTTTCTAACGCACGTCGTCTCAGCAGTTCTTACACTCGCAGCAGGTGCAGCCTTTGCCAGCGGCGGAAAAGAAGCGGCGTTCCAGTGTCTCTTCTGGGGCATGTTCTTATTCGCCATCGGCAACGGAATCTGTGAAGCCGTTGTGAATCCGCTGGTTGCATCACTGTTCCCAAAACAAAAAACACATTACCTCAACATTTTGCACGCTGGCTGGCCGGGTGGACTGATCGTTGGCGGCCTTGCGTCGTACTTCATGAATCCTGATGGAGAAAAGGCAGTTGCATGGCAGATTCAGATTTCGCTGTTCATGATTCCGGTTGTGCTTTACGGCCTGATGGTCCTTGGTCAAAAATTTCCGAAGTCGGAAGCCAGCGCAGCAGGGGTCAGCTATTTTTCTATGTTCGCGCAGATCTTTGCTCCTCTGATGGTGGTTCTGCTCGTCATCCAGGCCATGGTTGGATACGTTGAACTTGGAACTGACTCATGGATTGGTGAAATCACTGGGGCCATTATGGCTTCCAAGCAGAAAGGACTTCTGCTGTTCGTCTACACTTCCGGATTGATGTTCATCCTGCGGTTCTTTGCCGGGCCGATCGTTCACCGAATCTCTCCGCTTGGGCTGCTGTTTGTCAGCGGCATTCTTGGTTGCCTCGGATTGCAGCTTCTGGGTTCAGCAACTTCTGTAATGCTCTGCGTCATCGCCGCGACAGTTTACGCCTGTGGAAAAACCTTTCTGTGGCCTACGATGCTGGGAGTTGTCTCAGAACAATTTCCAAAAGGGGGAGCGATTACCATCGGTGCACTGGGAGGCGTCGGCATGTTATCTGCCGGATTGCTGGGAACACCGGGTATCGGTTTCGAGCAGGACTTCAACGCATCAGCGAACCTGAAAGAGAACGCTCCGGAAGTGTATGAGCGATATAAAGCAGGAGACAAAAACAGCTTCCTTGGGTACTCCGTTGTTGGACTTGATGGATCAAAAACGGCAGTCCTTAAAGATGATGGAAAAGAACTTGCTCGAGCTGTCGAAATTCTGAAAGCTGATGGCAGGGAAGTCAAAGCAACAGCCGAATTGAACGCATGGTGGGGAGAAGCCCAGAAAACAGCGGCTGCGGATAAGACTCCCGTCGAGGCAGCGGGATTGTATGGTGGACGACGGGCATTGAAACTGACGTCATTTGTCCCCGCCACCATGGCCGTCTGCTACCTGCTTCTGATTCTGTACTTCAAAGCCAAAGGTGGTTACAAAGCGGTGCATGTTTCCGAAGAGGAACCTCTGGCGACGCCTCGGTAGCCCGTGTTGACTGCATCAGTGTCGTGTCGAAATCAATGGCCGGTCAACAATTGACCGGCCTTGTTTCGTCAACGGTAAAAAACGCGGGAAGGCGTTGATTTTGTGTTTATAGTAGCCATCACTCTCCGAGTGATGAATGCCAATGGCTGTGCCGTGCGGCCTGCCTCACTCGGAGAGTGAGGTCTACTATGAGCAATTCCGTTTTCACCCCAAACCTCATTGCGAGGAACCTCAACGTGGCTTTCAACGTTATACGACGACTGATGTGTGCGATCATTTACTTTGCTGTCGCACAATCTATAGCTCACGCGAATGACGGTATTTTTCATATCACAGCGCCTGTGCCGTCAGAATACGCCATCGGAGTCGCCAGTATCACTGAGTCCGACTCTGAAAAAATTCTACGGCATCTTGTGGAAGGCGAGATGGCAGGACGTGGCACCGGTCAGGAAGGTTTCCTCAAAGCCGCGAAATGGTTCTCGACGCAACTGGAAGCCAATGGGTTTCAGCCGGCAGCCGAAAATGGCTCGTGGTTTCAAAACGTTCCATTTGTCAAACTGCTGGTTCATGCCGACGCATCTCAATTTCGAATCAATGATACTGAATGCGTGAATGGAAAATCTCTCGGCATCAGTTCGTATGCAGGAATCTTTGAAGGTTCACCGCCGGTCACTCTCGCGAGACTGACCAGTACTCCTCCTGAAATCTCCGACGACGAATATGCCGGACGACTCCTCATCATTCAAGCAACACGTCGCTTCAACGCGGAAGATCCTTTTGTTCTCAAGGCGAAACCTGC
>JBDNFT010000943.1:0-10737 GCA_041689695.1 Planctomycetaceae bacterium
AGTGACAGTCAGCCTGCTATCGCTTTCACCATCATTGAACTGGCTATGGTTACCGGGTTTTCGCGACGTGATGTTATGGGTTGCGGTCGGTGTTACGGTTTGGAGTGGACTGATCTACGTCATTCGTGGTTTTTCGCTGCTGCGGCAGGAATAGATTCTACTGATGCGTTTCATGAAACAATCAGATCCTCTACCCGTCGCGCGCCTTGGATCGCACCGCTCGAAAGATCCGCACAAAGATCCTTGAGATGTTCTTTCAGGTCATCAAGACTTTCGCCCTGTGTCCAATAATCTGGATACTCCTGCAGGTATCCCAGCCAAGCGTCACCATCTTGCCAAATAATAATTTTTACAGCTTGCATCAGTTTTCCCTCGAAAGCATTTCCGCCACCACATCCTGAAACATTCAATTCGGCTGACTCAATCAAATTCTATGTCGATAAGCTTTCCTGGCACAACCAGAACATCGCTCCGCTAAGGTGTAACGGCCTGTAAATCCTTCATCATTCGCCTTGCACCGTTGCCCAGGAACAACACATCAACGCCAGCGACGACGAGCGAATAACCTTGATCCATCCACGGTTTCACAGCGTCAAATGAGATGCCAAAATATCCCAGCGGCATTTTGACTGCCTGGCATGACTTTGTGACACGATCGATTCCGGCCAGAACCTCGGCGTCGGAAATCTGTCCCATCTTGCCGTAACTGGCGGACAAATCATATGGGCCAAGTAGTACTGCATCGACACCCGGAACTTTCACGATGGATTCAATGTTATCGACCGCAGTCCGATGTTCCGCCTGCACGATGACGGAGATCTCGGCATTGGCACTGGCGACATATTCGGCGAAACGAAAACCGTAACCGTGGGCACGAGCGAGACCCACGCCTCGGCTGCCTTCCGGGGCGTAGCGAGCATACCGCACGACATCAGCGGCTTGTTCGGCGGAGTTGACTTGTGGCACGATAATGCCGGCCGCTCCGAGATCGAGTACTTTCTTGATGGCCACTTCGTCACATGCTGGAACCCGAACGATACAGGCGATGCGATGACTGACGGCCTGTAGAATCCCGAGGATATCAGATGTATCCAGTGGTCCGTGTTCGCCATCAATGAACAGCCAATCGAACCCCGCGTCGGCAAGGATCTCTGCCGTCGAGGCCGTCGGTAACGTGACCATCGTGCCGAGCAACCGTTCGCCGCTGCTGAGTCTTGTGCGGAAATTTTGAGGCGTATTCGATGTGCTTTCGTTATTCATGCCTCACTACCAATTCGCATTCCGTAAAAGGAGCGATGTACAAACCAGGAAGCAATCACGAACAGGACTGCCGCGATCACTAGATTCAATGCAACTCCCGTGCTGGCGTAGAAATCTATCGACGTCTGTTCTTTGGAAATACTAACAGCCAGCTCGACAGCAAGTAATCCGAACAATGTGGTGAATTTGATCACTGGGTTCAAGGCCACTGACGACGTGTCTTTGAATGGATCACCAACGGTATCGCCTACGACAGTTGCCGCATGCAGCTCCGTACCCTTTTCTTGCATATCGACTTCGACCACTTTCTTCGCGTTGTCCCACGCGCCGCCGGCATTCGCCATGAAGATGGCCTGGTAAAGTCCGGAAATTGCGATCGAAATCAGATAGCCGATAAAGAAGAACGGATCCGCGAAGGCAAAGGCCAAAGTGATAAAGAATACGCCCAGGAAGATATTGAACATGCCCTTCTGTGCGTAGATCGTGCAGATTTCGACGACCTTTTTGCTGTCTTCAACGGAAGCCTTCGTGACTCCATCCAGCTTAATATTGGCTTTGATGAACTCTACTGCTCGGTAAGCACCTGTTGTCACGGCCTGAATTGAGGCACCCGTAAACCAGTAAACAATCGCACCACCCGTCGCAAGCCCCAGCATAAAAGGCGCATGCAGCAGCGATAGCTTATCCAGATCGGCCGTCAGTTGCCGAGTCAGATTCATGATGATCGAAAAGATCATCGTCGTCGCTCCGACGACTGCCGTCCCAATGAGAACAGGCTTCGCTGTGGCCTTGAAGGTATTGCCAGCTCCGTCGTTTTCTTCCAGCAGATGTTTTGCGCGGTCGAATACGGGCGTAAAGCCAAATTCCTTCTCGATTTCCTGCGAGATATTCGGGATGTTTTCGATCAGCGACAATTCGAACACCGATTGTGCATTGTCAGTCACTGGACCGTACGAATCGACGGCAATAGTCACTGGCCCCATACCAAGGAACCCGAACGCTACCAGCCCGAACGCGAAGACACTGGGAGCCTGCATGAAAGTTCCCAGCCCCTGTGTCGAAAATGCGTAGGCGACAGTCATCAACCCGACGATACTCAAGCCAAGCCAGTAACATGAGAAATTTCCTGCCACCAGACCGGAAAGAATATTCAAGGAAGCTCCACCGGCTTTTGAGGACTTCACAACCTCTTTCACATGAGCGGATTTTGTCGAAGTAAAGATCTTCACAAGTTCCGGAATCACCGCGCCCGCCAATGTACCGCATGAAATAATCGATGACAGTATCCACCACAGAGATGCGTTGCCTGCAATTGGACCCGTTGCAGCGTTCGGCCCGATTGTGACCCATGAAATTGCGTACGTTGTCACGATCGAAACAATGGACGTGATCCAGACGAGGCGTGTCAATGGTGATTCAAATTCCATCTTGTCGGCATTCAGGCTTTGTGATCGAGTGATCGCTTCGTTCACAAAGTACGAAACCGCTGACGCAATGACCATCATGACACGCATAACGAAGATCCACACAAGCAACTGAACTTGCAGCCCTTCGTGAAAATTAACTGCCTCGCCAGCCAGCAGTTTGACACTTTGTGGATTGATCGCCAGCAGAATAAATGTGATCAGAGCGACGCCGGTGACGCCGTAAGTCTCAAATCCATCCGCGCTGGGGCCCACGGAGTCCCCTGCATTGTCGCCCGTGCAGTCCGCGATAACTCCTGGATTGCGAGCGTCGTCTTCCTTGATGCCGAAGACAATTTTCATCAGGTCTGACCCGATGTCGGCGATCTTCGTAAAGATTCCGCCAGCAATTCGTAATGCGGCCGCACCCAGGCTTTCACCAATCGCAAAGCCGATGAAGCATGGTCCCGCATAGTTACCGGGAATAAATAGCAGAATGCAGAGCATGATCAGCAGTTCAACGCTGATCAGCATCATGCCGATGCTCATCCCTGCCTTTAGCGGGATGGCGTAACACGAATATGGTTTGCCGGCCAGACTTGCGAAGGCGGTCCGTGAGTTCGCGAACGTGTTGACTCGAATGCCAAACCACGCAACCAGGTAACTTCCTGCGATCCCAACGAGCGAAAAGAGCAAGATGATACCGACCAGACTGAGCGGAAAACCGTGTGTTTCTTCTTGGGTTACTGAGTCACGATAAAGTGCCATTTTGCTGAAGTAAACCGCAACCACCGTGGCGATAAACACCCACAGCAGCAAAATGAATTTGCCCTGAGTTTTTAGGTAGGTTTTACATGTTTCATAGATCAGGTCGGACACTTCCAGCATTGATTTGTGAACTGGCAAGTTCTTTAGATGCGCGAATATCCAGAGTCCAAATGCAAGTCCCATGACGCTGATCGCGATGCCTCCCATCAGCATCGTCTCGCCACTGAGTCCCAAGGCGATTGGCCGATCGAGCGACGGAATAATGAGATCTGCTTCTCCAGCGAAGGCCGATTGCGGCAAACACGCTGCGAAAAGAAGAGTCGCGAGAAATACAGTTCGTGATGACAACCGTGTCAGGCTGTTCGTCTTCATTGGTAACCTTGCGGGGGGAGGGATTTTCAAAGTGCGGGTGGGGATGTCTGGAATTATGCCGGAGTGTGAAGAATGTGAGCAGGTTTGCAAGTGTCCTGCGTAAGTTGCACACCACATTTTTTGTTTGCAGATTCAGATGCTGCGTGCATACAGGGCGGCCATGGAAGGCTGAGTGAGTCGTAAACATACTCGCCTTGAGAGATCAATTCGAGGTTCCAGGGATCGCTCGATCAATAAATGTCCGAATTTGTCCGTAGCGAAAGTCGTCAAGACTTTTGGAACTGTTGGCAGCCGAAACTCTTGACGAGTTTCGCTACGACAATAATTGATCGAGCAGTCCTAAGCGGCGCGCGGGCTTTCGTAGGCGACGTCGAATGCGCCGCTTGAAAAAATGTGTGCTCAGCTACCAAGCCCCAATCGCTCGCCGCGATATTTGCCGCTTTGGACTCTTGAAACCCATGTGGGATTGTCCAGATACCACTGAATCGTAAGTTCAAGGCCCGATTGGAAATCCTGCTGTGGCATCCAGTTCAGCTCGCTGGCAATCCTGGAGGCGTCGATGGCATAACGACGGTCGTGGCCGGGGCGGTCTTTGACGTATGTAATCAGATTCTCGCATGAACCGTGTGCGAGGCCGGGAGCAAGTCGATCGACCGTCGCGCAGATCATCTTGACGATACTGAGATTCGTTTGTTCGTTATTACCACCGATGTTGTAGCATTCTCCAATGCGACCGGCAGCAAGCACACTTTCAATCGCCGCACAATGATCTTCCACAAATAACCAGTCTCGAACATTAAGTCCATCACCATAGACGGGCAATGGTTTACCGGAGATAGCGTTCAGGATCATCAGCGGGATGAGCTTCTCCGGGAACTGATACGGCCCGTAATTATTCGAACAGTTTGTAATCACTGTCGGCAGACCGTAAGTATGATGGTAAGCTCGCACGAAATGATCGGATGCTGCTTTGCTGGCAGAATATGGACTATTCGGCGAGTACGGAGTTTCTTCGGTGAACAATCCTGTGTCGCCCAGTGAACCATAAACTTCGTCTGTGGAAACATGGAGGAAACGAAAAGCATCTTTTGATTCGCCGGACAGAGCGGCGTAGTACCGGCGCACTTCTTCCAACATGCGGCATGTGGCGAGTACGTTCGTTTCTACAAACGTCAGTGGGCCGTCGATCGATCGGTCAACGTGCGATTCTGCGGCGAAGTTGAGAATGGCATTTGGTTGATGAGTTTCAAGCAACTGCCGCACGAGCGCGGCATCGCCGATATCTCCCACGACCAGCGTATGCAAATCAGCGTTGGTATCTGGCAGCGAATCCGGATTTCCGGCGTACGTCAATTTGTCCAGATTGATGATCCGAACGTCCGCTCGTTTGATCGCGCGACGGACAAAGCAGCTGCCAATGAATCCGGCCCCGCCGGTGATCAGTAATGTTTGCATAGATATCAATTCAGTTTCAGATCTTCATAAATTGCATTATTAATCATTCGATTGCGGCGCTGGTGCTGGCCTTCGCCACAGAATCCGTTCGTCGACCATGCGACGACCAGGTTTCTGTCCGGGTCACAAAACGCCATCGAACATTGCGACCCACCGTGTCCAAAAGTGGCCTCGCTGCAGTACCGTCCGAAACCGTACGGCACGGTTTCGGCACCATATCTGTTCGAATTGCAGACGAATCCCAGACCAAAGTCCACTGTGTGTTGGAGAGTTTGGTCGAATTTTCCGACACGATGACGAGAGGTCAACTGATGAATCGTTGCAGTCGATACCAGTTGCTGACCGGATGTTGATATTCCGCCGCTCAGCAGCATCTCATAGAAGCGTCCAAGTTCGCTCACTGGGCCTCGCAAGCTGGCACCAGGCGATGGTTGAGTTATCCAGGGTTCACGACAATAGTTGCTTTCCGCAAGCTGTCCTTTGTCGCGTTCATAGATGAATGGCAATTTCTCGACTAGTAACGGCAACTTTGACGGTTCGATGCCGCAGGTTGTCCGATTCATGTCCAACGGATTCAATAGTTGCCTTTGCAGAATCTCAGAGAAGCTGAGAGTCACATCAGCAGATTCCAGTCGCCGAAGAATTTCACCAAGCAGGAACCAACTACTTTGAGGATGGTACGCTGCGATGCCAATTTCCAGCTGGCGTGGCTGGTTTCGAATACGACGGATGCTTTCGGACCACTCGCATTGTGGCCAGCCTGTTTCTGTCTGAGGAAATCCGGACTGATGTGTGAGTATGTCGAAAACGGTGACATCTGCTATTTCTGTGTCTTCAAATTCAGGCAGCAGTTCTGTGACCGTTGCGTTCAGTTTCAGGCGACCTGCTTCGATGTGCTGCATGAGCGACAAAGCCGTCAGCGGTTTCCCGGCGCTACGCCATGGCATCAGCGTTTCAGATGTCATCAACTGCTGCGGCGCAGATTCTCCGATGGCCGCATTGATTGCCACTTCACCATTCGACGATACATAAATTTGAACGCCCGTGTGCAATCGTCGATCGATTCCATCCTGAATGGCAGCTGCAACTGATGGGAACTCCGAATACGGAAACATATGAACCCTTAGTCGACCGGTAGGCCTTTTTCCAAACGAATACGCCGCACTTCAGCGAGTACACCTTCGACAATCGCAGAGTTCCTTGTGATCGCAAAGTACTGCGTCATATTAATAATGATATTGACGATCCACGCGCAGACAGCCGCGCTGAAGTGCAATGTTGAATCACTGACGCCGACGGTTTTTTGGAGCGATGCGGTGGTGGCGGGATCGGCTACGGCTCCTAATGCACCCGTTGCTACCAGCAGAAAAAATCCAATAAATATTCCAGGCAGAATGCTGTACTTGGTTCGTTGGTTCAGGCGATACCATGAGTTCGGTAGACTGTAGGCTTGCGATGTCTCTTCGATCCAGCGACCCGTTCCCATGAAGTATGTGAACAGCAGAGCGTGAACCATCGTCGCGCTCGTCAATGCACCAAGTCCCACCAGCAGGTGCGTCCCTATCCGGTGATTGACTTCGGGGTCGAGACCATTGAGTTTCATCGGGTCGCCGACTTGCCATCCCAGCACAAATGCAATCAGCAGTGTGATGTTTGCCAGCACAGCAAGCGTGAGGAAGATTCGTTTCACTGCGATCCTCGATCGTTCAGAGGCATTGACCAAAAATATGAAGTGGCGGCAGTCAAAGAATAGAGCCGTATAAGAACTTTACGTGTTCCTATACGGCTTTAAGGCGGAATTCATCAAAAGTCAGAAACAGAGAATTCTGGATTTCCAAATCAGGAAAAGAAAATCGTCGAATCTGCAAGGTGTGCAATGTGTTTTTGAATTGCTGTCTGATCAATTGGCCAGTGTCATTGATGTTCTTTGTTCGATAGTCTGGTCGATGACCTGACCAAACGAATTGTTCTGCATTTCCATTTTCAATTCGAGGTCGGACTTCGTAATACGGCCTCGCGCGACATCGAACAAAAGGCTGCCTCTGCCTTCGGTCTTCAGCAGCTTCAGATCGATTTCTGTTCCTTGTTTTGGCGTGAGTGATATCGATGGAGCCATCGATATTCTGGCCATGCCTGTGCTGGCGTCGATTCCTTGAAACGTCAGTTTTGATGTAACGGTCATGGTTCCGAAGGGCATTTCGATCAGTTGCGTGCTGTCCCACATATGGCCAGTCTTGATGGGTGTTTCCGGCAGCAGAATTGCCGACTGTTTCATCAATTGTTTCAGAGTCTCTTCGTCCAGTGAATTCCCAGTTGAGCCTGACTTTTTGAGTGCTGCCAGCAAGGATTCCGGCACCGTCACCTGATCAATCTTACCTGTGGATAACATGTGTACGCCGAATTCCTGGCCAATCAGTTTCTTGAAAACGTCGGCAAGTGCTTTTCCAGATGGCGTGTCGGGGACTTCTGTGCTTGATGAGTCGAATTTGAGTGCTCCGATGAGTCCGCCTTGGGAATACATCTGAACTCGTTCGACAGTCTGACCCATATTCACATCACCGCTGGCAGGATCGACGTTCTCAATTTTCCATTGCATGTCCATTGTCTGGTTCATGGCAATTTGCTGCGTTTTGTCAGCAACGTTGATAGTCATTTTCATGTTTTGCTTGACGACGTACTTGAGAGATTCGCCAGCAGAGAATTTCCACGCCAATTGTTCTTGAGCCGAGCTCATGGATGGCCCGGCCAACAACATCAACATTGCCGCAAAAGCAGAGAAACAACGCACGAACATTTCGGATCTCCGACCAAACAAGTGAGCCTCGGAAACGCAGCGATAGAATTCCGGGTTGGAATGGGAGGCCATAGAAGCCGATATTCCAGGACTTATTGAAAGGCCTTGGACTATTGGTTCGTGACTCATTTCCTGCCCCAGTCGCAAACGATGCCGAAAGGTAGCAGAATTTGGAGAGACTGTAGAAGACCGATTATTCAGCCGGGAATCTCACGCCCCGTATTTCTCAAGCCGATCGGCGTGGGCTAACGCCTGCAACATCAGATATTTGGCCTGAAACATGCCCAATTCGCCCACACGGCAGGCGGATTCACCAAATTCACGTGATCCGTCGAATCGGCAGTTTTCGGCAACCAGCATCGTCGGAACCGGATGCCCGCTATGAGATTTCATCTTGGCGGGAGTGCTATGGTCGCCGGTGATGATCAGCACGTCCGGCTTGAGTGCGTTGATCTTCGGAATGGCAGAATCGAACTCTTCGATGCGTTTGACCTTGGCATCAAAGTTGCCGTCTTCACCGGCGCTGTCGGTGTACTTGAAGTGGATGAAGAAGAAGTCGTACTTCGACCAGTTGGCTTCCAGGCACTTCATCTGATCATCGACCGTCTGGCCTGCATCAAGGATGTCCATGTCAACAAGTCGAGCCAACCCGCGATACATCGGATACACGGCAATCGCTGCCGCGCGAGTTCCGTAGACTTCCTGGAACTTTGGAATCGGAGGCATTTTGGCGATACCTCGCATGGTCAGCAGGTTTGCTGGTGCGTCGTCTTTCAAAATGATGGCGGCCTGACGTTTGAACTCGGCAAGAATCTCTGCCGTCTTCTGCGACGGGGCGTCAGTGCCGTGTGGCTTCAGCGGAGGTACGCCGGTTCTCTGCGGATCAGTGTCATTGACATTTCCACCCAAGCCTTCGCCGCGAATAACGATCACCAAACGATATTCTTTGACGTGACGCACGAAGACTTCAACGCCAGGGATCTTGATCGAGTTGAGCTTCTCACACAACTTCGCCGCGATGTCGCTTGCAATCCGCCCTGCTCTGCGGTCAGTGATGTTGCCCGCAGCATCAATCGTGCAGAAGTTCCCGCGCACTGCCACGTCTTTATCGGTCAGAGCGAAATCAATTCCCAACGCTTCCAGAACGCCGCGACCGATGTCGTACTTCAAGGGGTCATAGCCGAACAGCCCCAGATGTCCTGGTCCGCTTCCTGGAGCGATTCCCGGCAGCACCGGAATACTCATCCCCAGCACTCCGCGTTGAGCCAGTGCATCAAGGTTGGGTGTATTTGCTGTTTCGAGTTCTGTCTTGCCACCCGGTTTCAAAGGCAATCCGCCCAGACCATCTGCGACGAACAAAACAATTTTCGAGTCTGAAGATCGCTGCAAGCGTCGCGTTAAATCATGAATGTCGGTCATCGAAACTCGTTCCTGAAACCAATGGCTTGAGTGGAAAATACTGAGCTTGCCTGGCTCTTGTTCCTCTCAAGGTTACAAACCTCGCCGCAGATTCAAAGCGAGTCGGCGATTGCTACCGTTCCAGAGAAGCGCAGCCTGCCCCTCATTCGGTCAGCATTAGATTTGACACGGAATCTCGCCATCAAGTCGTACCGTTCGCGGTTTCCCTCTGTGCCATGAACCAAACTGTACGCTACACTACAGCCACTCATTTCACACAGGAGGCACCATGCCGCTACATGACTGGTCGCGAGTCGAATCTGGAATCTTTCATGCGTTTCACACCGCTTGGATTACTGAAATACAAAACAAACTCAACTCCGGACTATTGCCGGAAAACTACTATGCTCTGGCCGAGCAACATGCTGGCGATTACGTTGCCGACGTGCTTGCTTTGCACGTGCCGCCCACGCCCGAGGAAATGAGTCCACTTGCCTTCGCTGACAACGAAACTGGTGGTGGTACTGCCCTTGCGGAAGCGCCGCCGAAGATTTCTCAGCACGAAAAAATTGAACTGGATATCATCGAGATTCAGCGCTATCTGTCGATTCGACATCTCAGTTCACATCGAGTCGTTGCATTGCTGGAAATTGTTTCCCCAGGTAACAAGAATAGCCAGGCTCGATATGAAACATTCGTCCATAAAACGGTAGACGCAGTTCGTCGTCGAGTGAATGTGTTGCTCGTTGATGTGCATGAGACTGGCAGATTTGATCAGAATGGAATCAACGCCTGTATTCGAAACATGTTGTCACCGCATTCCACACCGATTGTTGATAAGCCTCGTCATTCAACTCTGGCGTCCTACTCTCCCGACCCACCTCGCTCTGTCGATATCTACGTCGAACACGTCGCTCCTGACATGCCGCTTCCCGACATGCCAATTTTTCTGACCCCAGATCGCTACGTAAACGTGCCGCTCGAAGCAACCTATCTGGAAGCCTGGGGCGGGATGCCAGCGTTCTGGAGAAATGTGGTACTTGGCAATCCGATGACGTGAGAAATCCGGTTCCCAAAGACGAATTTGCAATTCCATGACAACTTCGCGCGGAGTGCGAGTATACTCACCAGTTCTATGCCACTTGGTCCACGTTCGTGCCCGCGAATGGCGCAAATGGGCGCGAATGATGTCGTGAGATCATTGGCGTTGATGATCTCCGGCGACGTATTTGTTGTGATCAATCGCACCCTGCCACTGCAAGTCAAGAACGCTATGAATGCGTCAAG
>JBDNFT010000944.1:0-2573 GCA_041689695.1 Planctomycetaceae bacterium
AAAGACACCTCAACAACAGGTCGCTGAGTTGCGAACCGACTACGAAACCGCCAACAGGCAGGCTCGCGACCTCGCCGAGTCGCTTCGACAAACTCCAGACGCTGCAAAGAAGGCCGAGCTGCGAACGGCAGTGCAACGGACTTTCACTCTGCGGCAAAGCCTGCTGCGAGCCGAGTTGCTGGAGATGCAGACTCGCCTGTTGCAGACTCAACACTCGCTCGACATGCGAGAACGCATCGCCGATCAGATCGTGGATCGACGAGTTAAGGACTTGCTGAATCCGCAGTTGGAATGGGAACAGACATTGAGCGGAGAGCTCGAGAATCAGTCTGAGTTGAAGCCTCCAGTGCAACCGGGATCGAGTAAGGCTGTCGATTCAAGTGTCGTCACGGAACTCGAAGGCGAATGGCATCGTGTTGCATATATTGACAAATGGCAAACCGAGCGTCGGCCGATGAACATGACGATTCGAGCGAATCAAAAGACAGTGACGCATTGGACGGGAGAGTCTGTGTCTCGTTCCGTAGTTGTGGATGCAAGTGCGAAGACAATCGTCTTTGGAGCCGTGAAAGTGAAAGGCGGTCTGCCGAATCAAATCGTTTCCGAACAGGGAACTTACGAACTCACTGGTGATGTATTAACGATCCATTCCGAATACACGTGTACCGACTCTGCGAGTGGAACACTGATCTCAAAAGGGGATCATACGAACACTTGGAAACGCGGTCTTCGCGAGATTCCAGACGACTACGACAGCGGGAAACCAAGTAATGGAATGGGACTGTTCTTTCTGAACGGCAATGACAAAAACACCGGCTATGGAAAGTTGCTTCCAGGGACCATAGTGGATGTGTTCGCAACATTGACGCTTCCAAACGGAACGCCGCTTCAACGCATTCTCGCCGAAAGCCTTGAGGTCGATGGTTCAACGGAGCCTACTGAAAATCGTGAACGCCAAATCAGGCTCCTGGGAACGCGCGAGCAATGTTTGCTCCTCCAAAATACTGCGAAACACGAGATAATGTCACTCCGCATCCGAAAGCCAAACGACGAAAAACTTCAATTTCCTGACGGCATCAATAGAAAAGCGTTTAAGGAATTGGACGCAGCAAGGCGGAACAGAGATCTCGAACCGACAGCCGAATAGCGGTTTTTCAGCCAGCGTGTGATGAATTTCGAGTGAATGCGCCGTTTAATGACTGGGGTTGCGAGTAGCACGGTTACGTTTAACCCTTGGCGGACAGGGACGTTGCGCTGACACATCATTATCTTTCAGGCCAAAAAACCGCGTTTCGCCGCAACGGGGCTCAGCATGTCAGCCTGGGGCAACTGAATCCGCGAATGCGGATGAACGCCGCCTCAGGTTGACAAAATATTTAATGGACATTGCCCTGAAAGGGCAAAGCAATTTGTGCGATGCCCTTACAGGGCGTTTGTTTTTTGTTGAATCTCGAACCCAAGGCGTTGCCTTGGGCTGACATGCCATGGCCTTTCAGGCCGGAACGCTAACAACCTTGGCGATTCGGGCGGGAAACATTGCGTTGACCCCTGGTAATGCGTCAAACGGCGTAGCTTGCAAGTCGGCGGTCAGCCGACGCGGGGTCGGTCGAGCCGTGAAGTGTATAATTTTTCCTGAAGTCCACGCCATTGGGGGATGAACCCGGAGGCGAAAATGCGGCAGAATACCAGCAAAAACTGCCGGTGAGACGCCGAAAGTCGTGGCACAGCACGGTTTCGGCAGTTTCATGCAGCGCCGTCACGATCGTTATCTTCGATTCTTACAACTTGATCCGCAAAATCGAAACATTTTCACAAGTCAGGAGAAATGATTGTTCGATACACAGACAGACGCCGCAGGATTGGCGTGCATAGTCTGGGTTTGGTTGTTGCAAATCGGCGACATCTAACCCTAAAGCCAGGATTTGATCCATGAACTCGCCTTCGATGAAAACCGGGAAGAAACCCATGCAGACGCTTGGCAGCAAGTTGCGACGCAACATAGTGGTGGCAGTCATTTGTCTGTCTACGATGACAAATAGTGGATGTCTCCTCACCGGTGGATTCATCGATGTTGCCTGGCGAGGTATGACGTTCTGGCGAACGCTTCCAGTCATCCCGATTTCTGCTTATCAAAGCCAGCAGATTGAAGACAAATTGTGGACACAGGAACGTTACGATCGCACGCCAGTGCTTGATCCGGTTGAAGGCGACGTGTTCTGCGTTGATCCACCGAGTGAAGATCAGGTGATGCGATCATTGCCAGACACACCAGCCGGTGGATTTGCGTTTATTCAGGAAACGCAGATAAACAACGTGCGAATCGTGGTCGAGCCAATGGTTGACCGACTTGATGAATGTAAAGTGTATCCACTGGTAGGTCCATGCCGCTTGCACCACTGCCACTATAAATGCACAGTGTACTACGACAAAACTATTCGAGCATACTGGCCGATCCCATTCAGCCACGTGGACCAGTCTGTTGAAGTCGTCTACATCGACAAAGACCATTTGATTCGATGTGCGGGCCCTACGGTTCAGTAATCGCCATCATAAAAAACGCATTCAATCAGAGC
>JBDNFT010000945.1:0-2336 GCA_041689695.1 Planctomycetaceae bacterium
ACGTACAACGAATCATCATTTCTGAAAGATCCCGACAATCGATTGCTGTGGCACGCGAACCGAAAACGCATTCCGGCGGAATCGTTGCGAGATTCCATGCTGCAAATCAGCGGTGAACTGGACCTGACGGCCGCCGAATCGCCGGTTGCAGATCTCAACGCGCTGGCGATTGATAATTCGAACCAGAACAGCAGTGGGCGTCAAACAGATGCCGTGAAGCGAAGCCTGTATCTGCCAATCGTCAGGAACGAACTGCCTGGTTTCCTTGTGACGTTCGACTTTGCAGATCCGGATATTGTGACTGGACGCCGCCCCGAAACTAATGTACCCGCTCAAGCATTGTATCTGATGAATAGTCCATTCGTGAAAGATCGCGCAGCGAAGATTTCCGAGGAACTTCTGGGGAAATCAAGAGCATCCGGTGAGACGGCAGTCGAGCCCGATGACAACGCCATTTGTGTCGCAGCATTCCGCCAGATCCTCGGACGACAGCCCGCAGAAAATGAAACCACTCGCATGGTCGGCTACGTTCGTGAATTGACGACAGATCAACCTGAATCTCGAAGCAAGGCGTGGACCGAAGCGATTCAGGCGCTGCTGGCATCAACTGAATTTCGGATGTTGGAATAACCGGACATCGCACTTTTGTGACAACTAAGGAGTACATTAATGAATTGGTTGAACAATAGTCGTAGCGTCGAACGCCGCCATTTACTTCAATCATCCGCATGCGGTTTCGGCTATCTGGCATTCGCCGGCATGAGCGCGCAGGCTTCGCAGACGACTTCCGCAGTCGCTGTACAATCACCGCTTCCACTGTTTCCCGCGCGGGCGAAGAGGGTGATCTTTCTGTTTATGCATGGCGGTCCGAGTCACGTGGACCTGTTCGACTACAAACCACAGTTGCAGAAAGATGATGGCAAACAGTTGCCGTTCGATGCGGCTCCCAATATCAGTGCCGTACCGAAACTCATGAAGTCGCCGTGGAAGTTTGCTCAGCACGGTCAGAGCGGTCTGTCGATCTCCGAATTGCTTCCGCATTTGTCCAGACACGCGGATGATTTGTGCGTCATTCGGTCTATGCACAGTCGCGGGCAGTCACATGGTCAGGCGGTGTGCATGCTGCACACAGGCAGCGACAACTTTGTTCGCCCCAGTGTAGGAGCCTGGGTTTCTTACGGACTGGGGACAGAAAACGATCGACTTCCCGCGTTTGTTTCCATTAGTCCGCCGAGCGGTCATGGCGGTCCGCGAAATTATGGTACGGCTTTTCTGCCAGCCAGCTACCAGGCTACAACGATAGGTCGGTCCGGAAATCTCGGCAACGCAAAAATCGAAAACATGAAAGCGTCCGCCGCTGATACGGACGGTCAGCGACGGCAGCTGGATCTGCTGCAAGCCATGAATCGCGATCACAAAGAACGAGCCGTCGCCGACCCCGGCATTGAAGGTGCGATTGAATCATTTGAGTTAGCTTTCCGCATGCAACAGACCGCTCCTGAAGTACTTGATCTGAATCAGGAACCCAAAGACATTCAGGATCTGTACGGCGTTGGCAATAAAGCCACCGATAACTTTGCTCGCCAATGCCTCCTCGCTCGGCGTATGGCCGAAGCAGGTGTGCGGTATATTCAGATTTCAACCGGCAACGTATGGGATCAGCACGGCGGTCTGTTTGACGGCCATACAAAGAACTGTCTCGCAGTAGATCAGCCAATTTCGGCGTTACTGACCGATCTGAAACAACGCGGCATGCTGGACGACACGCTCGTTGTCTGGGGCGGCGAATTCGGCAGAACTCCCATCGTTCAGGGCAGCAACGGTCGCGATCACAATCCGCAAGGCTTCTCAATGTGGATGGCTGGCGGCGGCGTGAAACGCGGTTTGGCTTATGGCAACACCGATGACTACGGTTATTACAGCGTAGAAAATCGAGTCCACATGCACGATCTGCATGCCACGATTCTGCACTTGCTGGGTATCGATCATTTGCAACTGACGTATCGCTACGCCGGTCGGGATTTCCGCCTGACTGATGTCTATGGAAATGTTGTTCACGATGTGATTGCCTGAAGTTGCGGATTGACTTGATCGAAGAACCTGCTTCTTCAGGGCTGGAAGCCCGGCACAACCTCTGCCGGGGCCGTGAGGCCAATGCCAGTCGTTTTAATAACAAAGTAGCAGGCAGACTCTGGGGTGCGCGACAAATAGCAGTTTCGAGGAAATTCGGAGATTTTTCAGAGGAGGATTTTGTTGTCAGCGGAAGACTTCGTTTGACCCGACTCGGAGAGGAGGACGGCTGCACAAAGTGCAGCCGTGAGAAAGCCTCCTCTCCG
>JBDNFT010000946.1:0-5400 GCA_041689695.1 Planctomycetaceae bacterium
ATTGTTACGACCGCCTTTTTTCTTTGCGCGAATCGTCAACGACTTTTCCGGTCGTTTCTTCTTGTCAGTGATTTCAGCAAAATCACTCACCGAAGCGCCACGGCGTCCAGGCGTAACTGGCTTGTAAAATCGAATCCCCATAACACCCACTCACAGCACACGATAAAAATCTGCAAACCTTGACGCCAATCCTAGAAGAACGCGATGCGATCTTCGTCATGTAACTTTACAATTGCCTTCTTCCAGGACTTTGTATGCCCGATCACCATCTTATTGCGGCGAGGTTTTCCAATGCGAGTCTGCGTACGGACTGCTAACACACGTACTTCCCAAAGCTGCTGAACAGCCGCTTTGATATCCGTCTTGGTCGCTAAAGGATGAACCTCGAACGAGTAAGCATTCAGCTTTTCAGACAGGTACGTACCCTTCTCGGTCACCAACGGCCGTCGAATGACCTGATGAGGTTGAAGTATTACACCACTACTAAAGAATGAACTCATTGAACTACCCAATACCAGTATTCAAATCACAGACCCGCTATGATGCATTACGACCCAAAATCCGATCCATCTCGCCAACAGTGATCACCAAGTGTCGCTGACGGAGCAGGCTATAAGCGTTAAGATCACTACCCGGCAACACCATCACGTCTTTGATATTGCGTGCAGACTTCCACACGTTCGTGTTCAGCCCTTCAGTTGTCAACAAAACCGATTTGCCAGTCAGCCCGACAGCGCCTAAAAATCCGACAATCACTTTTGTCTTCGGCTCCGCACACTGCCAACTATTCAAAACAACAGCCTGCGAATCCTGAAACTTGCTCAGCAAAGCCATCCGCATAGCTTTTCGAATTGCCTTTTTGGGCATCCGATAATAATAGTCCCTGGATTTCTTCGCGAAGGCATGGCCACCGCCCCGGCGAACTGGAGTACGGATCGCACCAGCACGAGCACGACCGGTACCCTTCTGCTTGAACAACTTTCGAGTACTGCCCGCAACCATGCCGCGTGACTTTGTATGCACTTCGCCGACACGGCGATTTGCGTTGTACATCACAACCGCGTCATGCAGCAATTGATTGCAAATGACATCAGATACATCTGATGGATCAAAAGCATAAGTGCCGCACTCAGCGCCAGCCATATCTCTAATTGGAACGGAAATCATGAAACCACCGACAAGTGTCAATTGCGATTCTTAACAGAACGACGCACAACCACAAAACTACCATTTGGCCCCGGAACAGCACCGCGAACCAACACAACATTGGCTTCAGTATCAATCCGCACCAAACGCAAATTCTTAGATGTCACCCGCACTCCGCCGTATCGGCCAGGCATTTTAGTACCCGCAAGAACTCTCGACGGATCAGCACTCTGGCCAATAGAACCACCGCGGCGATGAACGCGCTTGGCACCGTGACTTGCTGGCATTCCATGAAAGTTGTGACGCTTCATTACACCAGTGAAACCACGACCCAGCGAAACACCTATCACATCGACAAATTTCAAGCCATCAAGCACACCCGGCCCCAGCACTTGGCCTACCTGAAGACCGTGTGAAGCATCGGCAAAACGAAACTCGCGGACGAATCTTTTTGGCTCACACTCCGCCTTAGGCACCGCGGCAACACCAGCAGTCACACGGGACTGCTGCAGACGACCACTTAAGGCCGCCACATGACCACGAACCGAACGCGAAGACTTGGTGCGTGAACGATCCCCAAAACCGACCTGCACGGCACAATACCCATCTCGCTCCATTGAGCGAACCTGCAGTACCACGCACGGTCCAGCCTCGATTACAGTCACCGGCACAATGACGCCATCGGCATCATAGACCTGTGTCATACCAATTTTTCGACCAAGCAACCCAACTGACATAGCTCTGCACCCGCGAGCAGAAAGTAAAAAACGACAGACCGTGAAAGCCCATCAGAACAAGACGACACCAACATCATCAATCAAACTCAGGCCGTAGCAGTAGCCTTAATCTTGATATCAACCCCAGCCGGCAACGAGAGCTTGTTTAAAGCATCCACCGTCTTACCAGTGGGCTGAATGATGTCGATCAGCCGCTTATGAGTCCGAATCTCGAACTGCTCACGTGATTTTTTGTCAATGTGAGGACTTCGAAGAACCGTGTACCGCTCTATACGAGTCGGCAATGGCACTGGACCATGGACAATTGCCCCCGTGCGTTTTGCAGTATCAACAATCTCCGCCGCAGACTGATCCAACACGGAGTGGTCATACGCTTCCATCCGAATTCGGATACATTCTTCTGCACCAGCCACTGCAAACCACCTTGAGCAAAGTACTTACGTAAAACGAAACATGACCCCCAAAAAGCGGGGAATCGGGGATTCTAAAGTTTCGGCGTGATTTTGTCAATCAACAGCCTACAGAAAACAGTTACTTCGACAGATCGTCTCTGAAACTGAAATCACATCATCTGTTCTACAGCAGCAGATGGTGCAATTTCGTAGCGACATGGCTCCATCGAGTAGGATGCTCGACCTTGAGAAAGACTTCGGATTTGGTTCGAGTAACCGAACATCGCAACCAGCGGTGCTTCACATTCGAGCACGCATAAGTCTCCGCGCCGGTATGAGTTCATAATGATTGCTCGGCGGGAATTCAAATCTGACTGGATATTTCCAAGGAAATCCTCAGGGGTGACAACTTCCAGAGACATAATTGGCTCCAGAATCACCATTTTTCCTTCCGTCAGAACTTTCCGGAATGCTTCTGCTGCTGCCATGCGAATTGCCACTTCATTGCTTTCGCTTTCTCGATAGTTGACTGCTGTGATTAACAAGCTCAGCCCCATGATCGGGTTTCCGTAAACCCCGCCACCTTCCGCTTCTTTCTGGATTGACTCCAGGAGGATCTGCAATAGCTGTTTCGGCATGACTTCAGCAGCGAGTCGGTGTTCAACGACAATCGGAGTTGCTGATTCTGGAACTTCCTCTGCGATCAGCGAAACACCGAATCCGATTGCACCGGCAGGCAGGTTTTTGGAAAACTCAACGTTGACACTGATTTCTCCCGTCAGACGTTCACGATAGCTAACTCGCGGTTTGTGAAACTTGACCTTCAGATTGAAATCGCGTTCCATTCTGTGGCGAATCACTTCCAGGTGCAATTCTCCCATGCCACTGATAATGGTCTGCCCTGTTTCGGCATTCGATTTTACGCGGAACGTTGGGTCTTGTCGCTCAAGCCGTTTCAAGGTGTCGTCCAGTTTCTTGCGGTCATTGCTGGATTCCGGTTCGATTGCCATCGAGATCACGGTTTCTGGAAACACTATGGATTCGAGAGCAATCGGGGATTGAGGATCACACAGGGTGTCGCCCGTCGCGGAATCTCTGGGGCCAATGATCCCGCAAATGTCACCGGTTTCAACAGAATCAACCTTTTGTCGCGAATCCGATTGGATGTGCCACAGTTGGGTGACCATCTCTTTCTTGCCTGTTCGCGGGTTTAAGAGCTTGGAATTTCCTGTCAAAACTCCAGAATAGACGCGGGCAAAGTATAGATCACCATGAGGTTCTGCTTGAACTTTGAACAATAATGCACACACAGGTTCTTTGATTGATGGCTTGCGGACTGCCGTCTCGCCTTCCTGTTTTCCAGAAGGGATTAAGCCCTCAACCTGTGGGCGATCGAGTGGGCTTGGCAGGAAGTTCTTCACCCCATCGAGGACTGGCTGTACGCCAATATAGTCTAGCGACGCTCCGCAAAAGACGGGGTGCAGGACGCCAGCCAGGGTCGCCTTTCGAATTGCGGAGATTGCGACTTCGTGCGGCACGGCTTCGCCTTCCATGCATGCGGCCATCACGTCGTCGTCAATTTCTGACAAAACGTCGAAAAGCTCCGATCGCCACAAATCTGCGTCGTCCTGGTACGCCTCTGGGATCTCTTCGACGCGGAATTCCTGGCCTTTTGACTCTTGATCCCAATACATGGCCTTCATCGCCAGCAAATCAATCACGCCCACAAAACCGTCTGCGTTTGTGTTGGGGCCAGCACCGATCGGGATCTGCAAAGGCAATGTTTTACAGTTCAATCGATCATGAATCTGGTTGAGGACGCGATCAAACCCCGCCCCGATACGATCCATTTTGTTGATGAAGCAAATGCGTGGAACACGGTATTTGCTGGCCTGCCGCCAGACTGTTTCACTTTGAGCTTCAACGCCTTCGACTGCGCTGAAAATTACAACGGCTCCGTCCAGAACGCGAAGGCTGCGTTCGACTTCCGCCGTAAAATCCACATGCCCAGGCGTGTCGATGAGATTGATCGTGCATCCTTTCCAAGGGCACGTTACGGCCGCCGAATAGATTGTAATGCCGCGTTGAGCCTCTTCTGGGTCGGAGTCGGTTTCTGTTGTTCCATCATCGACGTTGCCCATCCGATGCGAAGCGCCCGTGTAGTAGAGGATGCGTTCAGTGGTAGTCGTTTTTCCGGCATCAATATGAGCAATAATGCCAATGTTTCGTATGGTTTCGATTTCGCGAGACATGATCAAAGACGATCGTCAAAAGAGTAAATTCCCAGGGTCACCGGCCGAAGATGGCTTGGGCGACGTATTCATTTTTTTGCTGGCTGCGAAGATTATCAGCTTGATGGAATGATGACCAATGTTTGTTCCGAAGTTCAATCGCCTTCCACTTTTTCATTGTATTGCCAATCTCCGCACTCAGGTTGGCAATTTCAATCTTGTCAATTTTACAAACTCTGAACTAGGATGCGTGCCTTAACCGAACAAAGAGAACATTGAGGCAACAGGGAAGTGCTGCAATTCAGTGGACTTTTGGATTGAGGCGATTGACGAATGGAATTCAATATCCGCCCTGCAGCGAAATGCTGCGCGAAGACCGGCCAGCCATTTCGATCTGGAGATGTTTGCTGGTCCGTGTTGATTGAGCAAAACGGCGTGCTTGTCAGGCAGGACTATAGTAGTGCGGCCTGGGAAGGGCCTCCGCCGGATGCGATTGGCCACTGGCGCAGTCAAATTGCGGAATCAACAGCGACGACTCGACCAAAGCTGGATGCCGATTCTCTGTTCGACTATTTCCTGCAGCTCTCTGATTCGCCAAACATCGTGCAGCGTCAGTATCGTTATGTACTCGCCTTGCTGCTGCTCAGAAAACGCCGCCTGGTGCTGGAAGATGTCGTCGAGTTCGATGATCGCCCAATGATGCGACTTGTCGGCAGTGGTGGTGAAGGCCCGTTCGATGTTCCCGAAGAGGAGCTCAACGAGGATCAGATTGAACGTCTGCAGGAGCAGCTGTTTGACACTGGGCGTGCCATCGCTGCGTGATTATTCTGGGATGGCGGATTTCAACACCATTGACTGATCTACTTTTTCACAATGAGCCTCGCGAACGTCTCC
>JBDNFT010000947.1:0-4678 GCA_041689695.1 Planctomycetaceae bacterium
AAGCAGTGTGTTCCGAGGCTCGAGCCTCGGGACAAGTGCTTCCATTCATCATGTGTATTAACTCATGAATCTTCACGTCGTTTCGTCATCAGTGACACAACAACCAACGTTAGAAATCCAAGCGGAATCGTCACGATACCGGGCTGGCTGAACGGCACGATCGCCGGTGTCTTCAGCACGTCCAGACCGTAGATCTTTTCGAACGCTTCCGCACTCAGCAGAATCCATCCGAGCGATGAAACCATGCCGACGACGATGGCTGTGATGATGCCTTGCCGAGTGACGCGCGGCCAAAACAGAATCATTACGAGTGACGGCAGATTTGCGGATGCCGCCACACTAAACGCCCAGCCGACAAGGAAACTCACGTTCATATCCTTGAACAGAATTCCCAGCACGATCGCGATCGCACCGACGAAAACAGATGATATCTTTGCGACTCGCACCTTTTCATCATCATTCATCTGGATGCCGAACGCACTGCTCATCAGATCGTGCGTCACAGCGCCGGCTGACGCCAGAATCAATCCGCTGACCGTGCCAAGGACTGTCGTAAACGCAATGGCAGAAATCGCTGCGAACAGCCATGTGTTCATGCTTTTCGCGAGCAACGGAGCCGCCATGTTGGTGTCGGACAAATCCAGCGAACCGCTGGTCATTGCACCGAGGCCCAAATAGAGCGTCAGGACATAGAAGAATCCAATGCTTGTGATGCCAACAATCGTACTCTTCCGCGCGCTGCTTTCGTCCTTCACGGTGTAGTAACGAATCAGAATATGCGGCAGAGATGCCGTGCCGCAGAACAGTGCGAGCATTAAAGACAGGAAGTTAATCTTGTCCGAAAATTTGTCGCTGCGAATGCCCTTGAATGTCGGATGTTCACCAGGACGCAAAACCTGCGAACCGGAAGTGACCTTCTGATAATACACAGAGACTTCAGTCGTATCCGGAGCCTTGATCTTTTCGCTCTTCCACAGCACAACTTCGCTTTTCTGCAAAATGCTGAAGAATTCAACCGGCGATAACGGGCCAGTTTCTGTCTGACCGTCCGGTAATGATTTCAGGTAGCCAATCGGATGCAATACAGCCTCGCCAGATTTTGTTCCAAGCGGAAGTCCGTTGATCAGCAAATTGCCGTTTGTCAGTGTAGTAACCGTCTGAGCCTCAGTCAGCGTTATTGGATCACCATCCGTGGCAGGCTTAATCACATGCCATACGGATGTCAGTTGCGTTTCACGATTCTTCAAGTGCACATAAGACTGCTTTGTGGATTCCCAACCTTCTGGTGTTGGCAGGACATCAACGTTTGTCAACGTTCCAACAGTTCCATCATCGTTTGCTAAGTCATCCGCCGTAACAGTGAGAGACTGGAACTTGTGGCCATCGATACCACCTTCTTCGACCGTGAAGCCTTTTTGCAGAATCATCCATGTCAGAATCGCACTAAAGAAAACCAGCAGCGTGCCTTTGAGGAACTGTACCCAGGTGGTTGAGACCATTCCTGCAGTCACAACGATCAAAGTTACGATTGTTCCAACAAGAACGACGCCCACCCAATGTGGCAGTGCCAGCAACGGCTGCACGAGAACTCCGGCACCGACCATCTGCGGAATCAGATAGAAAATACTGACAGCCAGTGTGCTGATGCCTGCCGCCAGTTTAATTCCAGGCGAATTGAACTTCGAATCGAGAGCGTCGGCGAATGTAAATCGTCCCATTCGTTTCATGGGTTCGGCGATGACAAACAACGCGACGATCCAGCCGGCGAGATACCCGATTGAATACAGAAATCCGTCGTAGCCGTAAAACGCAATCATGCCGCAGATACCAAGGAACGACGCCGCTGACAGATAGTCACCAGCAAACGCAATTCCATTAACGAACCACGGGATCTGTCCGTGAGCTGCGAAGAAACCTTCCGATGACTTTGCCTTTCGTCCCAGCCAGAAACTCAGCCCCAGCGTAAAGCCCACGAAGATCGAAAAGAAAATCACGGCTTTCCATGAAAGTTCATGAATCATGCTCGCGGCTCCTCATTGTTTGAGGATGATTTTTCGCGGCACAGAAATCCGTAAAGTCCTGAAAGTGCGATCGCTCCTATGATCAAAGCGAAGCCGTAGAGAATCGCGACGTTAAGGCCAGCGATCGGCGTAGCTTCCATTGTTTCAGGAGTAAACGCATTGAGAAACACGAACCCGCCGTACACGATCAGATAGATCGTGAACAGGACGAGTCCGATTTTCGAATTCCGGGACTGCATGAATGAACTTTCGATGGGGATTAGTTTTTTTATTTGCGTCGTGTGCCTGATTGTTACGTCAAACTCCAGCCCTTTCGATACTCGCGTTTGATAAACGGATCCGCCTCCGGAGCGTTCGTGGCTCGCATTTCGGCAGCGTTCCATTCCAGCCTCTTGCCAACGCGATACGCGACGTTACCGAGATGATTGGCTTCGGTCAGCCAGCCTGAGTACTCAAAATTGCAGGTCGTCGGAGCACCGGTTTTACAGGCGTGAATCCATTCTTTATGGTGTCCGAGTGACGCCGGAATAAACTGTTCTGGCGGTTTAAAGTCTTTGAAGTTGTCTTCCGGCAACAGTTTGTAGTGACCGTAATCGGAGACCAGCATGCCCTTGTCGCCGACGAACAACACGCCGCTGCCCCAGTCATTGATGCCAGCGGTTTTGAGAATCTCCGGACGATGCGTGCCTTGATACCAGGTCAATGCGACTTCCGGCTGATCGCCATTCGCCGCGTATTCGTATCGCACATGCATTGATGCTGGAGCAAGCTCCTTATGTGCCGGACCACCAAAGGGCTCGATCGTCTTCGGAGCTTTCAGCTTCAACGCCCAGAACGGAAGATCCACCCAGTGACTGCCGAGATCTGACATTGTGCCGTTGCCAAAGTCCCACCAGCGATACCATTTTGGTCCGGGGAAATAGACGTTGTTGTAAGGTCGTTCCGGAGCTGGTCCAACCCACAGATCCCAATCCAATTCCGGAGGAATCGGATCCGCGTTCGTCGGGCGATCCTGCACTGCTACGATATCGCCGTGTGCCTTCGCTTCTTCAGGAGACTGCAATCCCCAGGCTCGATTCACCCACACGTGGCATTCAGTAACCTTTCCGATCGCACCAGTCTGAATCAATTCGACGACTCGGCGATAGTTATTTTCCGCATGAATCTGTGTGCCCATTTGCGTCGCGACGCCAGCCTTCGCGGCAGCTTCACGAATGATGCGAGCTTCCGAAATACTATGCGTCAGCGGCTTTTCGCAGTAGACATGTTTTCCAAGCTGCAATGCGGGCAAAGTTGCGAACGCATGAGTGTGTTCGCAGGTACTCACAACGACCGCATCGAAGTCATTCGGATGATCAAAGATGCGTCGGAAGTCGGTATCGCGTCGGGCCTGAGAATGTTGCTCGGCAGCTTTGTTGAGATTGTTGGCGTTCACATCGCACAGCGCTGCGATGTGTTCCGATGAGACAGATTGCAGATTGCTGCCACCTCGACCACCGCAACCGATTACGGCGATGCGAAGTTTGTCTTGCGATGAAGTTGCAGCGGGAAGACCGCTCACAAATAACGACGCTGCAATGGCAGACGTTGACTGCAGGAATGTACGGCGGGAGGATTGCATGGAAGGATTCATGGACGGAGGACCCCTGAAAAAGCGGACGCGAGTCAGATAGCGAAACACTGAAACGGCCGCGATTGTGAAGCCCAGCGAAGGTGAATGCAACCGAAGCGGCCTCGGGTCTGTGGTGCTGGGAGTAGAATCCAACGCCCGATTCTGCTTTCGGACAACCAATTGCCTTCGATCATGCCGAAGGGTGCAGATCTGTGGACAGATCTGCGTACGTAGCACGACCTGTCCCAGGTCGTGATCCATTCACCGTAGCGTTGTCTCGCCCGTGGTGACCTCAGTGTTCGATTTAAGTCCGCTCTACGGCGACAAATACTCAAGGCGACGTTGGACTGTGTCGTTGTTTCGCATAGCGGGCGAAATGGTCGCTTTGTCGATGGCAAACTTGTAGCCAGGTTTTCCGTCCCTTAGCAATGCGACAGTATTCAGCATCAAGCCGACTTCGATGGCGGAATTCGATTTGTGTATGGCGTCGATAATCACGGCTTGTGGGTCTGCGGCCCCAATCAAACCAAGGAACTCCGCCGCGCGGACTCGCACCAAGCGGTTGCTGTCATCGGCGGCGAGATTTTTGGCAGCCGGAACAAATTCGCGAGCCGCAGCGCCTTGTGAACTGCAGACGATTAGTCCCCAGTAGCGGGTCATGGCGTCGTCTGATGCTAGTGTCGATTGGATTGCATGACGAGCTTCGTTGAATGGCTGCAGACTCAGATTCGCGACATCGACCAAATTCGCAATCTGAGTCTTATGCTCCTGTCCAAACTTCACCGGATTCTGAAAGGCTTCTTCCGCCAGAACGCTCTCGGGGTACAGACTTAAGTCCGGCATGTTTTTCAGACGATTCGTCAGGCGTTCTCTCAGGTTAAGGAGCGTATCGGCGAACTTCGGATCAGTCGCCAGATTTTTGGTTTCGTGTGGATCTGATTCGATATCGAAGAGTTGTTCCGCTGCACGAGCTTCAAAGCATTGCGACTGTATCGCGTTGAGGTGTCCGGATTCGTACAGCGTTCGCCATTCCTGATACGCCAGC
>JBDNFT010000948.1:0-9131 GCA_041689695.1 Planctomycetaceae bacterium
AAGCCTGATTGGTTTTCGATAAGGGCAGAACCTTTAATGCGTGAATCTCTTCGGACTGCTTGTGCATCGCGGCATAGATCGTACTCATTCCGCCGCGTGCGACTCGATTCAGGAGTTTATAGTCGCCCAAAAAAAAGCCACGAAATCTCCCCTGAACAAGTTTCTCCGCATGCCATGGCGTGATAAGGTTTTTCTTAAGCAACCAGATCAGGATGTCCTGCGTTGGAGTATCTTCGGACCCGCTGCCAGTAGAGGAGAATTGCTTGGCAACATCTTTCATCTGCTCATCGTTGAGTAGTCCGCTCAGTGCAAGCAATTGCAAAAATGAACTGGAGGAAAGCGGAATCGTCATGCCAAAATCTTTATGAGAAAGCGACTCACTTTCAGCCGCATGCGTTCTGTAGAATTTTTTGAAACCCTATTGTCGCCGAGTCGCAAGGCGAGATAAATGCCAAATTACAGGCTACGTAATTTCACCCAGGCTTCCGATTTAATGTATCTTTAACAATCGTCAGAGACTTCGCCAGACAATTTGCCGTGTGAATTTTGTAACTTCCATGTCGCCAAGTTTGCCCGCGTCATAATCGACCGGTACACTTAAAGTCTGTCGACGCAGCGCAGGATGCGCTCTGAGTGATCACCGTGTCCCGAACTGCTTGTGTACTCTCAGCATCATGAATGTAACACCTGACGGCCAGTCACCTCCGCCAACCCCGGAGCAGTTTGCAGACTTCTTGCGAAAGCGAGTGCAGGAAGCCATCTCTGCTTCAGTACATCATGCCTCGCTGTCGCAGCAATACCTGTCATTGTCGCAACGATTTTCAGCTCTAGCCGAACAAGCCGCAACGGGAACATCATCGCTCGACATCCAGTCGCTGCGTCAACTGGAGCAGGAAGCAAGCACTGGAACACCAGCCGCGCCCATTTCGGCTTCACTTAAAAATTTGGAAATCGACAACGCTCAACTGCGAACTGATCCATCCGCATCGAAATCGGCATCGACACTAAAACCTGCCGAGACCGCAAATCTGCCAGTCAATGCACAGGAATTCTATTCCCCGCCGGCCAAATTCTCCGCAACAGAGATGACCGCGAAACTGGCTGACTTGCCTGCATCTGTACCAGCAGATGAATCGGTGGCCCCGGTGACTTCATCGCAACCACAATCATTATCAGAGCAGCCTCATTCGCCTGCAGCCCCCGTCGCGGCACGCAGAAAAAGAAATCGTCCGATTACCGTTCGTTCCATTCTTGATCGCGCAAGAGTCGCAGGTTTGGAGACCTCCCGCAATGTGCGAGTGAAGGCAAAAAAGTCCGATCTGCAGCCACAACTACGTTCAACAACCGAAGAACTCACATTGGAATTGAAACGTGGCACCAAGCCTGCCGCGATCAGTTTGATCATTACAGGTTTGGCACTGTTCATTCTTGCGTTGAGACAAATGCAGTTCTTTGAAGAAAAACCCAGACCGCCAATTATCTGCAGTATTTCGAATGCAGTGGAGCCCGTCGAGGAATCAGCCCCCATTGAAATGCCAGCAGAAGAAGCTGGCGAGCAACTTGAACAACCGGTCGAGGAGATGGTTGAAGAACCGGTGCCAGAACCCGAACCTATGCCCGTCCCGGAACCGGTGGCAGAACCTGAACCCAAGCCTGAAACAGAGGCTATGCCAGACGTTGAGATAGCAGATGCCGCTCTTCCTGAAACTCCAGACGGGAAATTACCTTCATCTCCTGAGGCCACTGACGGAGCCGATCAGGGAGCGATTGATAATCGGAGCGAAGCTGGTCGCAAAGTGATGTTGGAAAAATACGGCGGTTCCGCCGCCAGCGAATCGGCAGTCGGGCTTGCATTGGAATGGCTTGCTGCGCGACAACGCGCCAACGGGACGTGGGATTTTATCGACGTCGGTCCCTGCACTGAAAAAGGAACCGTCAACAATCCAATCGGGGGAACGGCGTACGCCTTGCTTCCGTTTCTGGCGGCCGGACAGACACACAAAGACGGACAATACAAAAAACAAGTTCAGGCGGGACTTGCATTCCTCACCAGTATCGGAATCACAGCGCCGGCTGGATACGATCTGCGTGGCGTCGTAAATAAAGCGGACGACGACACTGATCCGAACTATGCCTACTATGTCCATGGAGCAGCGACGCTGGTTTTATGCGAAGCATACGGTATGACGAAAGATCGAAAATTAAAACAGGCCGCCGAAGGAGCCGTGTTGTTTCTTGTCAATTCGCAAAATCCGCGTGGTGGTGGCTGGAGATACAATCCGCAAGACGATGGTTCTACTTCAGTGACAGCGATTCAAGTCATGGCGCTCAAAGCGGCAGAGAAAGCTGGCATCAGGATTCCCGATTCCACCTGGAAAGGCATCTCATTTTACCTGGACAGCGTCTCCGTGGACGGTAAGGGACGCTACGGTTATGAGGCTGAGAAAAAAACCTACGCGATGTCTGTGACCGCCATGGCGATGCTGAGTCGAATGTACCTCGGCTGGGGCCGCGACGATGGTGATATGCGAGCCAGTATCGCACTCATCGATAAGAGTACATCAACCGAAAATTATTACACAAACTACTTCGCAACACAGGTCATGAAGAATTGGGGCGGACCAGAATGGGACCGCTGGAATGGTCGGCTTCGTGATCAGTTGATCGCACGTCAGGAAACGGATGGCCCTGCCAAAGGCAGTTGGGCTCCGCAGGATCGAGCTGATTACAGCAAATCCGGTGGCCGTCTGCTGACAACATGTCTTGCGACACTGACGCTGGAAGTTTACTACCGAAACAAACCGTTGCTGTCGGATGTGGCCCCCGATGCCATTGGCCCCGAAAGTGGCGAAAGCGTCGATAAACTTTAACATGTAGCGAAAGTCGTCAAGACTTTCGGCGATTTAAGGCATATCCGAAACTCTTGACGACTTTCGCTCCTGGTAAACTCAACCAAGACAGACCACTAGTCGCTTGATAATTTCGTCCGCTGAGACACCTCGATGCCTGAGTGACCGCAGCGTTTCGGCATCATTACGTTTCGCCAATCGCCTTCCATCTGAATCGCACATCAATGCATGATGTTCGTATTCCGGAGACTTCAGGCCAAGCAATGCCTGCAGCAATCTGTGAAGATGAGTGGCCTCAAACAAATCTTCACCGCGCGTGACACGGGTCACTTCTTGAACAGCATCATCCACGACAACCGCCAGGTGATAGCTGCAACCGATATCTTTGCGAACCAGAACGACATCACCAGGTTTCTGCGGTTCGGCCCGTTGAATACCACGCCCCACATCAATCCATTCCAGATGACTCCCGACTTCGGCAACAGCACGATCCACATCCAGACGCAATGCACAGGATTCACCGGCAGCGATTCGCGATTGCCGCTCAACTTCGGACAAACTACGGCAAATCGCCGGATACAGAGGTCCTTCCAGGCCATGTGGGGCACCGCCAGCGGCGTCGCTCTCTTTCTGAATATCTTTACGTGTGCAAAAACATGGATACAGCAATCCACGACTTTGCAATTGCTCGGCCGCCGCAAGAAAGTCTGAAAGATGCTCAGACTGTCGTCGTACAGGAATTTAGTCGCCACACCGTTGACTTGCATTGGCGATTTAAAACGCACCATCGCTCAGAATTGCCTGAGGAATTACGCCACTTGAATTCAGACGCGATCCTGCGGGCGAAATAATCCGCTTGTAAACCAGCAGATCAATATCGTCACTGACAAACTTTGTAGATCCATCACAAAACGCAGCACAGACTCCACCAGAATGATTAGAACTCGGCCACGGGCTGCGGCCTTCGTTACCATCACGTGCGCCGTTGATGTGGCTTTTTGGAAAAACGGGATCGACAGGAGGATTTTCAAAGTAACTCGGACCAGCTCCTCTCAAACGCTGAATTGGAAGTACGAAAGTACAACTGCGAGCATCCGGATCGCCCCACATTTGAGCCGGGCTTACCAGACCTCCAGCGTGCAGGTTTTCGGTGATCAGCAACGTCTGGCTCTGTCCGTCGTAGATATCGTTCAATGAGAGACTTTGGTTTCGTTTCGCCACAAATTTTCCTTTGACACGACGAACGACCTCACGCCACATCACCCCGGAACGATGCGTCAACTCGTCGTCTTCTGCATCGCCGATGGTGCCATTGCCGTTCCAGTCAATTTTGACGTTATCATGTTCGTGGTAGTTGCCGTTGGAATTCCCCCAACCGGTAGTCCTGTTCAATTCCACCAGAGAATCAATTCCCGCATAGCCTGCGTTCACAACATAACTTAAAGCGCCATCCCGATCGCTCGCGCTATCATCATCAGGGCAGGTCAGAACTTTCATATTGGAAGTCTGGATGAGATTGTCGTTCACGCCATTGCTGTGACGTAAATTAAAATCCCAGCGGTCGTACAAATCACGCTTGTCGATAAACGGCAGGATGTCAACCACCCAGCTCCACATCGCGGCCGGTTGAGTCGATGTGGCGGGTGTCACGATATCATCACCCCACGTTCCGTAAGCCGGAAGCTGTCCGCTTTCACTCCTGGCGGCAAAGCCATGTACGCCTAGCGTAATCTGACGCATTCGATTCAGACATTGCGTCCTGCGTGCTGCCTCTCGCGCAGACTGAACGGCAGGAAGAATCAAAGCCATCAAAACTGCAATAATTGAAATGACGACCAACAGCTCAATCAGCGTAAAGGCAGAGCGAGAGCATGTGTAAGAACGCCTTGAACTCGGCTTTGAAGATCGCAATTGCATAGCACGCAATCCTGCAGAACGATGTAGGAGTTTTCGTTGAAGCACGAAACCGATTATGCAAAATGCAAAAGCAAACGTCTATCGTCGCCAGTGAATCTAGGTCATTCCTTTAAAAAGTTTGCCGGCAGAAGACTTTCGCCCTAAACCTCGACATCGAAGCTATTCACCTCAGAACGCCAACAAAAACGGCCCTATACGTTGTCGCATAGAGCCGTTCAGTGGACGATATTAGAAGCGCTTACCTTCAGAAAAACCTTGGGGAAACGCACTCTCTGCAGACCGCCTTGCGAATGCGCTGCTAGTTCTTTTGGACTATCCGGAGTTGGTAGGCCCATGACGAATTCATGGCGATGACGACGGAAAAGCAGAACTACGGTGGCTCACCTTTTTGGAGCAATCAAACTCGGAGACACGTTCACTGATGAACGGAGACTTGCAGGATTCTTTAAAGATTGCCCCCATTCGCACGATTGTCGTTGTCGTTGCGACGTTCAATGTGTTTCAGCAGGCAAAATTCCATGGTAGAAGATGTCGATGATGACGGAGTATTGTTCTTCCGCAGATCGGCCAAGGAAGTGATTCGTAAACATCGTGCCGTAGACGAGATTCCCGAGGAAATCGAAGATTTGATCGACTTTAAGTTCCGAGCGAATATGTCCATCATCCACAAGGCTCGACCAGACAGCACGCCAGCGTTCGCGGCTTTGGTCTCGATATGTAAAGTATGTCGGCGTCTGACGATCATGGAAGAAGGCTCGTTCCTGGATCAGAAGTTCGACTTGTTCTGGATGCTGCTCAAAGAACACCAGATACGCACGAATCGCTGCCGAAATACGGTCGAACGGTGTTGATTGCAATTCAGCGGCCGACTGAACTGCCTCCTGCAGAGTGCGCATGCCTTGATCCACACACGCGCAGAATAGTTCCTGCTTGCTCTTGAAATAGATATACAGCAGTTAGTCATGCTTCAGGCCCCCGCATTCTCTACCTCTTTTTCTAGCGATGCTGACATGACGAGAACCTTTGCAAGTGGGGAAGGGGGACGCAGCTCATTGTTTTGGCGGGTTGAGTTTGGTAGAGTGTGTTGATGCCACGACGACCACGAAACTGCCCGGCGGGAACTTGCTTTCATGTGATCAATCGAGCTGTTGCGCGATTGCCCTTGTTTGAAAAGGAAAGTGACTATGAAGCCTTTGACCGCGTACTTACTTTGGCGCATAGCCGTGTTCCACTTCCGATTTATTCGTATATTGTCATGCCCAATCATTGGCATTTCGTCGTTCAGCCGCAGACAGACACGCAACTTACTGAATTCTTCCGCTGGCTGACTCACACGCATACGATGCGATGGCACGCTCATTACCATACCGAAGGAACTGGGAATCTGTATCAGGGTCGGTTCAAGACATTCCCGATCGAAAGGGACCAACACTTGCTGGCGGTGCTGCGATACGTTGAACGAAACGCATTGCGGGCCAATTTGTGTGATCGTGCGGAGGACTGGAAATACGGAAGCCTGTGGCGCAGAATGGCGGGCAATGCAGAATCTCGCACGCTACTGACTGAATGGCCAATCCCTCGACCACGGACCTGGGTGGCGATGGTGAATCGATCCCAAAATGAAGTCGAGGAAAATGCGATTCGCAAATGTTTGAAAAAAGGGCAACCCTATGGAAGCGACCTGTTCGTTTCTCAGTCATCCGTTCGACTTCAGCTCGAACATACACTACGCTCACGAGGAAGGCCTAACAAAAAGTGACAAATCCACAAACAATGAGCTGCGTCCCCTTTTTCGCGGCCCCATTCGGTTTCGGGGGCATTTGGGTCTGAGCCACGGGCAACGTGGTTCATGCTGACGCCCCAGCGAGGGCTCTTGCGGAGAGTGCCGTCCGATTCTTTGACGAAATTTCCTGCAACAACCACGCGGTCAAGAAGCTTGGGCCAGAAATACAGATCTGCTTTATGCGGTGACTTCAGATTTCGCTCGATCTTGTGAGCCATGCTGTCCGCCACTCTCTCCCGTCTGACTTTACGCTCAATTGGGTCCGTAACGTCTGGAGCTTCAGCATGGAGCTCAACGTGGAGCGCCCCAAAGCTTGCGTGTCGTCGAAATGCTTGATTCCAGGAGTTTCAGCCAGAAATCCTGCTCATTGCCAAAGCCGTATGGGTTGATAATGGCAACCCATTCTGAGTGAAGACACAGTTTTCGCAGCAGGCTTACCTGTTCGGGGATGATCATTCTTGGAGAAGCGTCGGATTCGATACCTCGCCAAAAGCCAGCATCCATGACTTCGTTAATCGAACGTATCAAGCTGAATTCACCAGCCATTGTTTGCTTGGTGGTGGCAATGGACACGATCCGTTCGATTGGTTCATATTGATGCGTCGCAACGGCTTCTCGGCTCCATGCGATGTCATCCTGAGGCCACTCTCCGCATACAGGACGCACGACAAGCATGCGTTGCATATTCGACAGTAGATCCTGACAACACTTCTTTGCTCGGTGATCCTGAATTCGTTCGATATACGGCAAGATGTGAGACGACCAGCTTCCGGCGTAAAGGTCCGAAACAACAATTGGCCAAACGGAAGTTCGTGGAAACATGGTTGAAATCAACTCTCGAAGTTGATCTCTCCATGCTTCCTTGTCTTCGTGAGCATCTTCATCAAAGATCGACGGCGTCAATGCAAATTCCGTCAGCATCAGGCGAACCTCTCGTAGAAATCGATCTCGAAGAAGTCATCTGGCCAGGGCTGGATGAATTCGCCTTTCACATCGACATCAATGCGGCTGGCAGTTGAGGAGCCATTTTCCTTTTTAAGATAGTAAATGGCGAGTTCGTCCGTTCGCAGTTGGCGATCAGGAGGGGCAGTGCCTTTCTCCGTCTCCCGGATGCGTCGAAGCAAGCGAAGGATCAGGTGCTCGCTGTGGGTCTCGACGATAAAAGTGCGATTCTTCTTTTCAATCAACAGATCCGCCATCGCAGCCTGCATTCGCGGGTGAACATGCAACTCCGGCTGTTCTATCAGGAATGCCGAAAAATAGTCGTCGCCACCGTCATCAACGGCCCCAACAACGATGGGCAGCAATTGGGAAATCCCCGTCCCAACGTCACGGAGGGAAAGCTCAACAAGGCTGCCGACAGGCTTAAGGATAACGCGAGAACGCAGAACCGGAGATTCCGACCCGCTTGGTATTCCATCTGTGTAGTCTCCCGTCGAGGAGTCAACCCTCACTTCGATGTAGTCGATACGATCCACTGTGAACCCTGCGTTTAGCTTGTCTTGGTGCGAAAACCAATTACTTACCAACTCAACAAGACGGTTTGAGCCACGGTGGAGGACATCCCAAGCAGCTAAGCCCATTGACCAGCTAGTCTGCCCTGCACTGCGAGGCCAGTCACGTGGAGGGACTTCGCGAATTGGCCCTATGTATTTGAGGGCCAGCAGTTCGTCTTTCATTGCTTCGAAGGAGCGTCCAATGTAGAAACTCAGGACGTCCTTAAATGCATTGGCCATTTTCCGTGCGACACCGCCCTCGAGTAGTTCACCTCCGGCGGTCATCACGTTCAGCTTGGGATTGATGTCAAGACTTATTGTACGCGACCAGAATCCACCGGCATCGTTCCAATTCCTTAATCGCAAATGCTCCGAATCATAGGGTTCGAAGCAAGGGCTCAGAAGTCTCCAATACACAGCCAGTGTGGACAACGGCTCGTCTCCGGGTGCGAAAAACGCTGGGACTTCGTGTGGAAATGCCAACAACGGGTGTTGAAAATTGACAGATGTAATCAGGGTATCGCGGGAATCCTCGTGAGCTTCAATAACGGCAAACCATTCATTCTCAAAATACAATCGTGTTCGTTGTACAAAAGGACATTTAGTCTTCGCGTTCCAGGCGGTCGTCAACTCGATGCCAACGCAATCCGGCCGCAATTCTTCTATGATCAAATCCGCATTAATCCCCAACGTGTTATATGCTGTATAAAGTAGCTCCTCATGTGGATATTCGGACCCATCTTCAAAGTAGACATCGGCACTGCAGTCAACCCGAATAGTGATCGACCTGTTCTGTTCATGATCCGTCTGGAGATTACGGAAGCCGCCGAGATGAATCGCGTTGCCGCCAAACTCTGTTAGGTCGGCGTCAAGGTTGTGATGGAGGAATACTTCACGGAAATAGTGAAATGCGTGCATGATCGAACTCTTCCCGGCACTGTTGGCACCGAACAGCAGCGTGATGGGGCGAAGGTCCAGATGGACGGGTTCGCGGATCCCCTTAAAGTTTTCGATGGTGATGCCAGTGATCATGTTAGACTGGGTTTCCAGAACGGAGGTTGTAGATCATTTCCCAAAGGCGATCGG
>JBDNFT010000949.1:0-4309 GCA_041689695.1 Planctomycetaceae bacterium
ACAGTATCCCGAAGCTGCAGCGACATACGACGTTTTATTGGCATCTTATCCGACCGCTGTGCAGGTTGCGTCAGCCAATCTTGGTGCCGGTATGTCGCGATATCGAATGCAAGAGTTCGAGGCGGCGTTAACGCATTTCCGCGCGGTGCCAAGGGATTCCACGGCCGCAGCGCAGGCGATTCTGATGACGGCAATGTCGCTGCGAGATCTTGGTCGAGTTGAAGAATCGCGTTTGGAATTTGCTGAAGCTCTCAAGGCTGCTGGGGATTCTCCGTTGGCGGCCGACATTCTGTTTCAACAGGCTCAGATGGAACGTACAGGGGCAGGGCGCGAATTGGCGGCTCAATTGTTTGAAGACATCGCAGATCGCTGGCCAGAATCAAGTCGTACGGCTGAGTGTTTGTTCAACGCGTCTGAACTGCATCTGGAGCTGGACAATTCTGAACGCGCCGAACGGCTGTTCGGTCGCTTGAACAAGGAGTTTCCAGACGTCGCAAAGAAGCCTCGTGAACAGGTTTTGCTTGGACGCTTGTTTCTTAAACGTGGCGATCTGGACAAGGCGGCGGACACATTGCTCAAGACGACAGAAGCAATGCAGGATCCAGGGGAAAGAGTTGCAGTTGTATGTCGATATTACCTGGTCCGAGCGCTTTATGATGGCAAAAAGTACGATCAGGTTGTGCAGCAGGCATCGTTGATGACCAACGTCCTGAATTCCGATGAGTTCGACGAAATGCGAGGGGCTTTGGCGCTGGCGGCGATCAGTAGTCTGCAACTGAAGCAATATGACGACGTACTGAAGTTTGCCGATGAGTTCCTGCTGCGAGCGAAAGATCCAGTCAAGCGCGCGGACATTCTCGGTACGCGAGCTGTCGCATTGAGTCACTTGAATCGTTTACCGGAAGCGATTGAAGTGCTGAAGTCACTCGCGGCAACGAATGCCGATCAACCGCAAACATGGACTGCCGTGCTGCAATCTGCTGAGGTCGCGATGGAACTGAACGCAGCGGAGAGTGCTCAGGCTCTGTTCTCGCTGGCCGCATCGGCACCCGAGAATCCCGAGACGCGGGAGGCAGGCTTGTCCGGGATTTCCTGGAGCCAGTTCAAATCACAGCGATACCCGGAAGCCGAGAAGTCATTTGCTGCATTGGTAGCCGAGTTCCCAAACTCCAAAGAATCCTCGCTGGCAATTTTTATGCAGGCGCGTTGCGTGGAAGAGCAGGGTGACGTCGAGCGGACTTTGGCGGCCTACGAATCCGTGTTTGATCGATTGGCGAAGGATGCGGCGGCGGTTCCGGCGGAGGGCGAAACGACGCCTCCGATGCAGTATGCATACAGTGCCGGGAAGCAAGTTGCCAGATCATTGGCGAAGCTGAAACGTATCGACGACGCAGACGCTGCATGGAAGAAACTCACGGCCCTGTTTCCAAACGCTCAGGATCTGGATTCTCTGCTGGATGAATGGGCGTGGATGCACTTTTCAGCACAGAATTTTGAACGATCCGACGCGATTCACCGACAATTGCTGGAAAAATTTCCAGACAGCCGGTTTGCGGGCCAGGCTCGATTGTCTCTGGCCGAAAGTCTGCTGGAGGCAGGACAACTTGAACCCGCGTTGAAAGAAATGGAAGCGATAGTTGCTGACACTCGATATGGCGACGTTGAAAAGGAAAGGGCGTTATTTCATGTGATTGAGATACAGATGACGCTTAGAAACTGGCAGGCAGCGATTGTCGCAGCGAGAACGTTTTTGGCGGATTTCTCACCGAGTCCTCTGGCTCCGCAGGTTCGCCAGTTTACAGGTGATGCATTGCTGCAGCAGGGGCAACCGGATGAAGCCATCAATGGACTCAGCGCATTGCGTGAGGATATTGTCAGTGGCAAGATTGGCAAGGAAGACTGGATTGATCGAGTTTGGGTTGTGCTGGCTGAAGCTGCTTTGGCGAAACAGGATTATCTGCAGATTGATGTTTTGCAGGAAGAATTGAAGCAGCGTAGCCCGGAGTCGTTGTTTGCGTTTCAACTGAATGACGTTCAGGGCCGACGGTGGAAACAACAGGCTCCGCCGGACTTTGCAAAGGCACGGCAGTTTTTTCAGCTTGTGACTAGTGATGACCAATCACAGGGGACGGAAACATCCGCTCGGTGTCAATTTTTGATCGCTGAGACCTATCTTATGGAATTGAATTACGACAGCGCGGCAAAGGAATACTTCAAAGTCTATCTGAACTATCAGGGTTATGATGAACTGCGGGCTCAGGCATTGTTTCAGGGAGCGTCCTGTCAGGTTGCTTTGAAGAAAACCGATCTTGCTATCCGGGATTTTAAGGAACTGATCAAAGAATTTCCGACTTCCAATTTGGTGAATAAGGCGAGCGAGGAATTAAAGAAACTTGAAGCTGCGGGGCCGTAGCACAATGACAAATTCGTTCGATTAGAATCCTCATTTAGAATCACTGAACAAACATCGTGAATCATCAGCCCGTGAATACTTTAAAAACCAGGGAACGGAATTCTGTGACAATTCGTGTTTCTGTCATGGCGATTATCGCCTTTGCATTGTTGCTGACATGCCGCTCGATGGCGCAGGAAAATTCTGGCAATGCGCCGATTGTGGATGGCGCAACGAATGCCGCTGCCCCGGCGGTTGGTGCTGGAGATTCAAAGCCCGAACCCCCGTCCGGAATCCCGACCGACGTTTTAGGAATTGCGGACGCGATGGGGCGACCGTTTACGGTGGCGTTCGTAATTGCGTCGGTGATCGGCGTCTGGTCTGTCGTGGAACGCTTAGTGATTCTGCGACGGCGACGCGTCATCCCAAAAGCATTCGTTGAGCGTTTCCTCATGCATCTGCGTGCCGGGCGCATGGACAAAAGCAAAGCGGTTGCGATCTGCCATCAGAATCAGAGTCCCATGGCAGATATCTTTATGCACGGTGTTCGCAAATGGGGCCGGCCGAGCGTTGAAGTTGAACAGGCTGTGCTGGACGGCGGTGAACGTCAGGTGACGCAGTTAAAGAAAGGGCTGCGAGTCCTCAACGGGGTTTCGACTCTCAGTCCTCTCATCGGATTACTGGGAACGGTGGTCGGCATGATTCGCTCGTTCAACGATATCGCAACTGCCGGGGCGATGGGACAAACACAGACGTTGGCGAACGGGATTGCATTGGCTCTTCTGACCACCGCCGTGGGACTGCTGATAGCAATCCCGGCGATGGCTGCGTATCTGTATCTCGCCGGACGCATCGATTCCATCGTCATGGAAATGGACCGACTTGGCCAGGAGTTAGTCCACCTCATTTCCGCCGAAGCATTGCGTGAGCGAGCAATGGCTGCTCCAGAGCGCCCGGATTCAACGCAGGCTACAACTGCCTCCCCTGCAACCGTTCAACCCGCACCCCGGCCTCGCAAGCCTGTGGCAGAAAAATAATTTCTCCCTCGGAGTACCTCAATATGAACCTCACCGGATCAGAGAAGCTGCGTTCCGTATCGGTGGCCGATTACCTGGCAGGAGAAGCCGTGGCTCGCCGGAAACATGAATACGTTAATGGCCAGATTTATGCGATGGCTGGTGGAAGGTACGCCCACAACTTGATTGCCAGCAATGTCTTGACAGAACTGGGATCGCGGCTTAAAGGGACGCCCTGTCGAGCGTTGAACTCCGACAGCAAAGTGCGAATTCAAACGGCTGCCGGTGTTTCGTTCTATTATCCCGATGCTTCCGTCGTTTGTGGCGAAAACATTCGTACGGATGAATTTCAGGATGCCCCAGGCATCGTGGTTGAGGTCCTTTCGCAGAGTACACGGAGAATCGATGGAGGTGAAAAACTCCAGGCTTACATGAAGTTGCCATCACTGCAGGTTTGCATTCTGCTGGAACAGGATTTTCCGACAGCCGTTGTCCATCGACGATGCGATTCAGGATCTCAACGAGAGATCCTGCAAAGACTTGACGCCGTGATTGAGTTGCCGACAATCAACGTTCAGCTTGCACTCGCCGCGATCTACGCGGAAGTCAAATTCAACCCGGAAATTACATTCAACGCAGACTCGGAGGAATAGCGTGGCCAGGAAAATGTCAGCAAAGAAAACGCTGGCCAAGAAAACGCTGGCCAAGAAAACGCTGGCCAAGAAAACGCTGGCCAAGAAAAAGCCGGCCAAGAAAACAGCAGCCAGGAAAACCGGCGACTGGACTCTGAAAGAATCATCGGACTCCTTCGCATGGTTGACGACCGCCATTGAACAGGCCAGCCAGTCGAAAATGTTCTGCGTCGGCGGCACGCTGCCGGAAACGAATCCGGGGCTGGTGG
>JBDNFT010000950.1:0-2579 GCA_041689695.1 Planctomycetaceae bacterium
AATTCAGCGTGCCAACCTATTGACTCAAGGTTGGCAATGGATTGGCCATATCATCGAACGCCGCGCATGGACAGCATGGTCTTTAAGCATTGTTTTGATGCTTCCATTTGCCGTCGCAGGTGTTGTCTTCTTTGGTAATCTTAGCTACGGACTTCTGTCAGAACTACCTGAAACGGCCGCCAGCGTTTATGGCGCTCAGGCTGCACAACGGCATTTCCCGGCTGGCGAAGTTGCACCACTGAAAGTTTTGCTTGAAGTCAAAGGCATGGACTTCAGCCTGATTCAGGGAGAACCCAAAGACCTGGTTGAACAGTTTACGAATAACCTCGTTCGACAAAAGGATGCACTGGGACTGAACTCCGTTCGATCATTGGCAGCGCCCAAGGGTCAGCGCCCGATGTCACCTTTGAAATCGAAAGAGATCGTACAGTTCAAAAATTTTGTTCGCAGAGAGTTCGTGAGTTCGACCGACAGCTCGATCATGCGAATTGACTTAGTCTTCAAAAACGATCCGTTTTCACGCAGCAGCATCAGTGATTACCACAATCTTCGTGATCGACTGCACGACCATCTCCCCGAAGGTCTGAAGAACGCAAAGTTCTACTTCAAGGGTTCTATTCCACAAATCAGCGACTTGAAAGCCGTCACCGACTCCGACCAAATACATATTGATGCCCTGGTACTGGCAAGCGTCTACATCATTCTGGTGCTGTTGCTGAAGCGACCTGGTGTCTGTGCCTACTTAATGTTTACTGTCTTCTACAGTTACCTTGCGACCCTGGGCTTCACTTACATCGTTTTCTGGTTGACTGCACCGAATCCGTCGGAGTTTGCTGGCCTCGACTGGAAAGTTCCGATGTTTCTGTTCACTATCCTGATCGCCGTCGGGGAAGATTACAATATTTTTCTCATGGCTCGAATTGACGAAGAACAGAAGATCCACGGGCCGGTCAAGGGCATCACGGTGGCACTCGAACGCACCGGAAGCATTATTTCCAGTTGCGGAATTATTATGGCAGGTACATTTTGTTCACTGATGGCAGGAAGCCTTGTCGGCATGGATCAATTGGGGTTGGCGCTGGCTGTTGGTGTGTTGTTGGATACGTTTGTAATCCGACCGATCATGGTTCCATCCATGCTGATTCTGCTCACAACTGGACGCCTCGGGATCTTCAGTCGCCTGGGGGGCTTCCCAAAAAAAATGCCACTAAAGACAGTCCCACGTGACAACATCGCAACGCCGGCGGCATGAATTAAGTCTTGATGTGCATTCGATTGACAAAAATTTCCGATCACTGCGAACCTCACCTGGCGTCCTGAGTCAAACGATTCAGAAGGAACGTCGTTTGCATACATTTGGCTGAGAGTCTGCCGACGTGGCAGTTTTTGCCGGAATATCGCATTCGGGGACATTCCTGTGGAAATTGAAGCCACGTTGACAGTGTTTCAAGGTTGGCCAATAATCCACGGAACGTGAAGATGGTAGTTTCCGCAAGGCTCTGGGAAAAAATAGATCCTTGTTCTTAGGCTCCAGGCTCGGAATACACTGCTCTGGAGGCTCGTGCCTCCCATGTTATTGCTGGAGGCAGGAGCCTCTCGCGCATCGCGGTCCAGGGCTGGAGCCTCGGAACGAGTCAATTGGCCCTCAACATTTTTGGGTATGCCTGGAAACAGGCGTGCCGCATGAGAACATAAACGGAAAGAATGAAAATGGCTGGTAACCTGCATGAATTCACCGACGCAAACTTCAAGTCGGAAGTTCTTGAATCGTCGGAACCTGTACTTGTCGATTTTTGGGCACCATGGTGTGGACCTTGCCGCCATTTAATGCCAACCGTTGAGCAACTCGCTGGCGAATACGCTGGTCGCGTGAAGATCGGAAAAGTGAATACCGACGACAACCAACAGACTGCCGCTGGTTTTGGCATCACCAGCATCCCAACTGTCATGCTCTTCAAAAACGGCGAGATGATCGACAAAGTTGTCGGAGCTCCGGCAAAGCAGCACTTCGTCAACATGCTTGACAAGGCTCTTGCTTAGAGAATTTTGCGTTTCGTCATTTGCCCCACTGGTCTCGTTTGGGAAAGGAATCCCGAACATGTCAGACAATTCTGCTGATGATCTGATCAATTCAGATCCAAAGCGCAGCAGTGCGGCTTCAATCAGTGCAGTATCCGCTTCGCTGGACGAAAATGCGATCGCCATCGCAGGCGACTCAGACGCATTGCGAATCCTGTTTCAGGCATCCGCCGCAGCCGAATCACTTCAGCAGCGATTTTCTGAATTGCAGCAGCGGCGCGCTGAACTGACTTCGAACCAGCAACAGCTCGAAGCAGATCGCCGTGCATTTGAACAGCGTGCCCAGGAATTCGCTGCACAGGTTGCTCGCGAGCGAACCGAACAACGCGAGATGATGGCCGAACTGGAACAACGCCTGGGAAAAGTTGGCCAGCACGAAGAACTCGTTCAACGCCACGCTGCGGGAATCAGATCCGCCCAACGTTCGCTGGTCGAAGAACGCGTCGTCCTAAAAGCTTCTGTTCGCGCGGAACTGGACGAAGAACGGATGAAGGTCAGCC
>JBDNFT010000951.1:0-6188 GCA_041689695.1 Planctomycetaceae bacterium
GCGTGATGAACGCCAGTGTAAAATGCCCTGCCAGCAAGTGAGTTCCAAAGGCCAAGGCCAACAAACACCCGGCACCGCGACTCGGACGGCTGATGAGTCGATCGGTTAACCACAAACAACACGGAAACCAGACGCCGCCGATGATGCTCCATTCCAGCGACAACCGCGCCGGGAACCAGCCGTAGACAAACACCATCGCCGCCAGCAACGACGATGCTTGACTCAACTTCTGACATCGACAGAACCGCCACGCGAACACAAACGCCAGTGCGTAGTGCAGCACGATGCTGGAATTGTAAGCCGTGTTAATATCGAACATCCGATACAGGACTTGATTCGTCGGATAAAAAATCCCTGCCTGGCTTTCCGCATGCAGCGGATAACCAAGCCCGGTTCGATCATGCCACAGTGGCAATTCGCCGTGCGCGAATGCATCCGCCATGATCTGCTTCTGAGGAAAGAAATACGGATACGTATCACCTCCCACAATTCCGCCGACCGTCAGCAATTCATGCCAGACGCCCAACGACAACGCGCAGCCAATCACGATGGTGACAAACCAGTCTGGTTTTGTCGCTTCGCGCATCATCGCTACTCGTTGTGGCGTGGTAGATTGCTGGGCAGCGACGCGGCTCATGTCACATCAGCATCAAAGACTCGAACCTTTTCCCAGGACGGTTTATGTTCGGCAATAAACGTCAGATGATCCGCAATAGTCTGATACGCATCATGAGCCTCGCGAGAATCGAACACAATATTCAGGCAGACATCGAAATCGTGATCATTGACCGGTCGAGCGTACTCTTTTGCCAACGTGCCCGCCGCAAAGAAATTCACTCCCGGATGATTCTTCAGATACTTATGACAGGCATCTACCAACGCCTTCACGTTTGCCGGAGAAGAATCTTTCAGCTTAAAGAACACGACATGAGACAATTTCTGACCAGTAGCCACGCGATACCTTTTTTTGCAGAGTAATAATTTGAAAAACGCTGGCGGAGACATACACGTCCCGCCGTCAGTTGTTAAGTATGACGCCTGTCGCTGGCGCTTCAACTGAGCTACTGCTAACTGTCGCACTGGATTTTGCCAGAAATCCCGCAAGTGCAGGGAATTCTGGCGAATCCCACGACAAGTACAGACAATTATTTTCCGCTCAATGCTGACGTGGCTTCATGTTGTTACTCTGCCGGAGATTCAGTGCAATCCTTTACCAGGGTTTTTGTCATGAGCGAACAGCTCAAATGTCTCATCTGTGGGCAATCTCGTCGGCAACTGATGTCGGCCGCGATGGTTCGAACGACTCTTTTCAAACTCATACAAGCCGATCATCCGGAATGGAACGACAAGAGCTACATCTGTCTTGACGATCTCAACATTTATCGCAGTCGCTTCGTTGCCAACACCCTCGAAGAAGAACGCGGCGAACTTACGAATCTGGAAGAAGACGTCATCCGCAGCCTGAAAGAACAGGAGATCATTGCGGAGAACGCCAACAAAGAGATCACAGCGACGATGAGTTTCGGAGACCGCCTTTCTGATAGGATTGCTTCGTTTGGAGGCAGTTGGTCATTCCTGATACTGTTCGGCGCGGGGATGAGTGCCTGGATTCTGTATAACTCCATGCTCACAGGTGGAAAGCCAATCGATCCATTCCCATTTATCCTGTTGAATCTGGTGCTGTCGTGTCTTGCCGCCGTACAGGCACCGGTAATTATGATGAGTCAGAATCGTCAGGAGTTGAAGGATCGTATGCAAGCGGAAAATGATTATCGAGTCAATCTAAAAGCCGAGATCGAAATCCGCCAACTGCATTCTAAACTTGACATGCTGCTGACTCCTCAGCTCATCCATATTTCGCTCCACCCCGCGAACGGTGCGAAACGACTCGAGAATCTGCTCGCAAATCGGACGGCAATCATGCTGAACTGCAATGCCCACGGTCGTTGCCCCCACCATCCTTCCTCGCCAAAGTTCGCTCAATTCATGAACTGTTCGTCTTGCACCAAACAACTCCTGTCGATCATGCTCGTGTTATCGCTGGCATGTTCCCAACGCACGATCGCTGATGACATGACTGGTATTGTGACGGCCGAACAAGCGGAATTCTTTGAAGCAAAAATTCGCCCTGTTCTGATCCAGCACTGCTACGAATGCCACTCAGGCGACGTTTCAAATCCGAAGGGTGGACTGCGGCTGGATTCGCAAGAGACAACTCTTTCGGGTGGAGATTCTGGCCCCGCTATCGTGCCTGGCAAACCCAACGATAGTCATCTGCTGAGTGCTCTGCGGTATGAAGGATTCGAGATGCCGCCGATAGGACGTCTGCCAGATTCCGTCATCGCGGATTTTGAGCGATGGATTCTCATGGGAGCACCCGATCCTCGAATAGATGTCGCGGTAAAAAAAGCGACTGAGATTGACTATCAAAAAGCTGCGGAGTTCTGGGCGTTCACGCCACCGGTTCGACATCTACCGCCGACGGTGAATGACGCGTCATGGCCAAGGAACGACATCGATCGATTCATACTGCATACGCTGGAAGAACATCAGATGAAACCAGCGGCAGCGGCCGATCGGCGAACTCTGATCCGTCGTGCCTATTTTGATTCTGAATGCATGGCGCGAGTTTCGGCAGTCTCAGAGCAGCGACAAAAGGCGGCGAATCCGAACAACTTGCAGAGCTGACAAAAATCGCGGAGAACCTGCTGGCAGAAGTCGCATTCATTCTCAATGAACGTAATGATACCGTCTACTATTTCGACGGACAGATTCCGGAGCCTATCAAAGCCGATGGTCAGTTTGTTTCCTTGAAAGCTGAATCTCGCATATCACCTTAAAATACACTTCTCTGAGTGATTAAGGATTTACAAGCGTAATCGTACCCTCGATTGGATTGCCGCCTTTGCGAAGAATCTGACACTTCATTGGTGCGGAATTGCTGATTCTTGCATCTCTAAGAATGTAGCTAATATTCGTGGGCCCGAGCGTTTCGAAACCGTCCAGTCCCAAAAGAATGTCGCCTTCATTAACAAACCGAGAGGCAACGCTGCCCGCACGTACCGAAATGATTCTCAGGCCACCGTTATATCGCACAGGCTTTCGAGCACCCGGATATTCTTTGCTGGAAATTTCATGACGTTCCGTTTCGCTAATATTTTCCAGTCGCAGCCCCAACAGATCCCAAGCGCGATTCATCACCAGCTGTTCGGCATCTGAAACCACACTTCTTGCAACAACGGGAACTTCCACTGTTTTCTGACTACTAATCGAATGGTCAACGTCGAGTTGTTTTGAGACTCCAACGACTGGCGTGCCAGTTGGCTTACCGACCCCAACCGTCAACTGCAGCGTCTGTTCATGTCCATCCCGGGAAATGATAACATCGACAACTTTTCCACGTGGCAGATCCAGAAGTAATCTTTCGAGGTCAGTACCGTCAATGACACGAATGCTTCGAATCGAGGTAATCACATCTCCATTTTTGATACCGCACAGATCAGCTGCACTTTCAGCAGCCACTTGCTCCACAACCAACTTCTTTTCTTCCGCTGTTTTAATGTCTTTTGTTGTCAGGCCATGCGGAATCCCGTTGAGTCGCTCAACGCTCATTAATCTCGCGATTGTTCGACGAGCGTCGTCAATGGGAATTGCAAAACCAATTCGCTGAGCCCCAGACCGGATTGCCACGTTGATTCCAATGACTTCGCCATTCAGATTGATAAGCGGACCACCGCTGTTGCCGGGGTTGATGCTGGCGTCCGTCTGAATCAAGTTTTCGTATGACTGAGTTTCATCGACCTCCACATCACGATGGAGCTGGCTGACAATACCAGCAGTCACTGTATGTTCATAACCAAAAGCATTTCCAACCGCATAGACGGTTTCCGCCAGCATGAGATCCGAAGACGTTCCCATGTGCATGACCGTCAATGAGTGAGTTGCTGCGATTTTGATTATGGCAAGATCGTGTTTTCTGTCAAAAGAGACGGGGCGACCTTCGTAGCTTGCACCTCCATCGAGGGTGACAGTGATAACGTCTACCCCCTGAATGACGTGATAATTGGTAACGATGTAGCCACGCTCGTCAATCACTACACCGGTACCCATTCCGGTGACCTTGCGAGATTTTGACGTGAAAAACTTGGAATCCTTTTCATCCGCCGACATTCTCTCCGTATGAATATTCACGACAGACTTTTTTGACTGTTGCACAGCTCGTACTAACGGCGTATCGCGAGCATCATCAGCGGCAACAGTGCCCAGCTGAAATACAGCCGTACAAAATACTGCTGCCACGAGGATGCGTCGAAAAACCAGTTGAGACATTCAGAACCTGCACGATCTTGCGAAACAGAAGATGCTCGGGGCTCGTTTCTTCCCAAGATTCGTTTCTCGGGATTCTCACTGGTCCATCGACTTCGCCGGTTTTCATGCTTGAACTCTGGGAATTGACAACGCAAACTTTACCTGCGTTCAACCTGTGTGAACTTGGGTAGATTTTGCAAACACCGGAACCGCGATTGCCACTATCATGCGGATTCCCATAACTTGCCCTGCTCAAAGTAGTGATTCGCAGTCGGAACAGCAGCAACGGTGAATATCTTGGAAATCCCCTTCGCATAGCTACTTTCTGACCAATCACTTAGTCAGAATTCTATTCAACGGTCACCTTACATCTCCTGCTTGGTCAGATTTGGAACCAGCAGGCGGTCCTCTTGGAGAGCAAATATGACAGAAGAAACTTCCACCGCAAAAGTTATTCGAAAGAGCCGCGAGCTTATCAAGTCGCAAAAGTATTCCACAGCCTGCGATCTTTTGCAGAAATTGCTGCAAGATGACCCTGACGAGGAAGACGCACTCGAGCTCTTAGGAATGGCAAACTTCTTCCAGAAACATTTCGAGACTGCGCGAGAATGTTTCGAGCGATTGACGCAAGTAAATCCATCCAACACACAGGCATGGGTAAATCTCGGCGCAATACTCAATCGATCTGGCGAATATAAAAGGGCGACCGAAGTACTCCGGCGAGCAATTCGGCGAAATCGCAAATGCGTCGAAGCCTACTACAATATGGGAATCGCCCAACGAGGTCAGCAGATGAACAGCATGGCAATCTCGGCGTACAAAGAAGCGCTCAAAATTAAACCGGACATGGTTGATGCTCATATCAATCTCGGAAATATCTACATCGACATGAATAACGTTGGCTTAGCGATTCAGTGTTTCAATGCTGCGATACTTCATCAACCAAACTCACAAAAAGCAAAAAAATGCTTGGAAAAAGCACAATCCAGACAAAAAGAATCTCGAAAACAACTATCACCGTTCGGGCGTTTAGTTGATGTCACACAACTAAACGTCCAAAATCAAATCATAGCGACTCGCAGCCTCGATCAAGATTCCAGTAAGACAGAAAGAGAGAACGCCCAAAAGCAGACGAAACTACTCCGCGCGAACACGAAGGAACTCATCGAAAATCTAGGAACAATATTGCCCCAGCAACTACATCGAATAAAAATTGCGATCCTGCACGTTGATGAGCATATCGACGCTAGCGATCTACTTCAGCAATTCACCACCAGCATCGATATAGTCAAGCAATTGAACGATATCCAAAACACCGCCGGCCAAAATCTCCGTCCTTCCGGCCAATGAATCACAACTCAAATCGCCCGTGCCCAAAATCAACACAGCAATGTGCAACATATCTGCGCATAAAAAAAGCCAACCTCGATTGAGGTTGGCTTCGGTGAAAGATCCCGGCAGGACCTACTTTCGCGCTTTTAAGCACTATCATTGGCCTTGCGAGCTTAACGTTCGTGTTCGGAATGGGAACGTGTGTTTCCTCGCAAGTGATTTACCGGGAAACCACAGGAGGGACAGCCGAGCCGCCCGTTCCTGTGTATGATGAAGTCTAAGTATTATTGTGACCGTTAATCAAAGTGGCCAAGCATTTCTCCATTAGTACTGGTCAGCTTAAACGCTTTCGCGCCTTACACCACCAGCCTATCAACCTAGTAGTCTTCCAGGGGAGTTCAGAACCGAAGTTCAACGAAACCTTATCTTGGGGATGGCTTCACGCTTATATGCTTTCAGCGTTTATCACAACCGTACATAGCTACCCTGCGATGCCACTGGCGTGACAACAGGAACACCAGAGGTACGTCCCTCCAAATCCTCTCGTA
>JBDNFT010000952.1:0-4559 GCA_041689695.1 Planctomycetaceae bacterium
AGCCTGGAACCCCTTGTCAAATGACCCACCTGATTTCCTCCTGCCGTTTTTGATCTAACCAGTCGAGATCGTAGTAGCAAAAGTCGTCAAGACTTTCGGCGGTTAGGCTGACTCCGAAAGTCTTGACGACTCTCGCTACTGGTTTTTTGTTAGGCTGACTCCGAAAGTCTTGACGACTCTCGCTACTGGTTTTTTGTTAGGCTGACTCCGAAAGTCTTGACGACTCTCGCTACTGGTTTTTTGTTGTGGAAGTGTGACAAACATGAGTGAACCATTTTTGAAAATTCCTGAACCGTCACTACCTGAGCATAACCTGCTTCGTGAAGCTGGCACATTGCCAAACCTGACATCCGGCCTGCGTGATCGCGTGGTGCTGAACGTTCATCAACAGGTTCGTTACGGACGCTGGGCTGATCGCGCGCGAGTCTTCTGCAGCGTTATCGCGGCGTGTCTGCTGGTGAGCTTTGTCTGGAATCACCGCTGGACAAATCTGTCTGTTCCAATGCCTGATGCGCCGTTGCAGAATACGGTTCAGCACGACGCTCCTGTTTATCCATCGTATGTTAGCCCCGGCATGGAATCCCATGATGCCGAAAAGAATGCCAAAACAGACGCTGACGGAAATCCGCTACCGCAGGGCGGCCCGTCCATTCGCGGCGAGAACTTCCAGGAACTACGTGACCTGAATCAGCTCATCGAAAAACTCCAGAACCGACAGCATTCGCTCTGCGGTTTTTTGCCCTATTTGTAGTTTGTGAGTCTGGAGCAAATGTATGTTGAAAAGCCCGTTTCCCGGCATGGACCCATTTCTCGAATCACGCTGGCCTGAGGTGCATGCCAGCCTGATTGTGTACGCGCGCAACCAGGTCAACCCGCAGTTGCCAAGTGACCTTCAGGCTAACATCGAAGAGAATCTTGCGGTTTACGAAGGCGACGTCGCGACTTCGATCCGTCCTGACATTCATGTTTCCCAGGACAGTTCGCTTACTCCGTCGAACGAAGGCTACAGCATCGCAACGGTTGCTGCGCCGCTTTTACTGAAACGGGCACCCCATCCAACGCGGCATATTGAGATCATTGATCAGGATGGCCGCGTGATTACGGCGATTGAGTTCATTAGCCCCTGGAATAAAGTCGGCAGTCGCGCCCGTGAACAATATACTCGCAAGCAGTTGGACTACATCAATGCAGGCGTCAACCTTGTCGAAATCGATCTGGTCCGGCAAGGCTCATACGTCCTTGCCGCTCCGCTGGAAGAACTCCGTCCTGAACAACACACCCCCTATATGATCTGCGTCTATCGCGATCAAAAACCGGATCAGTTCGAAGTCTACCGCGCACCTCTTGACAAGCCGTTGCCCAATATTCCGATTCCGCTGCGTTATGATGAGCGTGATGTCATCTTACAGCTACAGCCACTCGTGGATCAGTGCTATCACGACGGCCGCTATCACCGCATGGATTATACGGCTGAACCACGAGGAAAATTCAGCAAAGAACTGACCCACTGGCTTGATGAACGTCTCCACAGCGAAGGCCGACGAGGCAAATAGTGCCGTTTTTTTTCAGCCTCTTGATACATTTAACTGCATGACCAGCCTGAAAGCCAGACTGTCGAAAGCGAAAGCACGTCTCTTTGGGACGGCAACGAAAGATATCGTTGTACCGTTCGAATTGCCGTGTGACTGTGGCCATCGTGTCACCGGAATTCGACGTGCCTCATGGCAGATTGCAACCTGTTCAACCTGCGATTCCAGAATCTATGTGTTGCCCGTCAATGTGTATCCTGCGACAAAACGTGTCCGCAGCGAGGTGCTCGACGGATCAGTGGCGAATCGATTGAGCGTGATCGTGCGAGATCTGGTCGTTGGCGAGTCCGAATCAGCACCAGACTCCAGCGCTTCAACAAACCCCACATCGACAAATCAACTCGCAGCTAAAAGTTCAGCACGAAGAACCGGCCCGCCGACAGACCCGGACGAAGACTCGCCGCAAGATGACGCGACTGATGTTTCCGCGTTACCTTCGAAACGTTCCCGCAGGGGAAGTCCACCGATACTTAATGCACAGGCGGCAGCGTTGGTTGCTGAGCCGATTCTTGTCGAAGAACCTGTCGTCCGAGTCCTCGCCCCAGCATCGCCGTCATCGCGCGACGCATCTTTACGCCGTTTCGTCTGCTCATGCTGAGTGCCGTCGTGTTGATCGCTGCGACTGGCTGGTGGGTCGTCACTCAGCGACGAATGGATGACGCTCGCAAAACATGGCGTCGTGAAATGGACGTCGCAGAAAAAGCTCTTGACGAAAAGGACATATCTACACTGGGGGATTCGCTGGCAAAAGCGGTTGCCGCCGGACAGATTCTGCAGCGTGATGACGCAGAGGCGCGTCGAGCCAGCTCACTCTGGCTGCAGACGAAGGCGCTGCAGGAATTGAGTCCCACGGATTTGATTTCCATGTTGTCCGGTTGCACCAATCCAGATGGCAGACTTGATGCCGCAAAAGCTGCCACGGCCGCCGAATCTCTTAGTGGAAAATGGTTTGTCTTCGAATCGGTGTTGATCCGTTCTGACAGCGGACTTCAAGCAGACATGTCACTGATTATCGATTCGGTGCCAGTCGCGATTTTTGTCGATTCTGACGTATTGCAACATGCCGTTACGGCAATGTCGCAGTCTCCGTTGTTGTTCGTGGCATCAGTGAAAAGCTGTGAGGTCGTTGATGGCGGGCGCGGGCTGCAAATTCGTCTCAACGGCACTTCCTGCACGCTTGTGACGACAGAATTCCATGCCGCTGAGTTCGGATTCACGTCGGAAAACACTTCCGGCCTTGACGCATTGCTTGAGCGCCAAACGGCATTCCTGAAATCCGATGCGGCTTCCGCAAATAAGGGTCAACAGCGATGATCCATTCACTTCTCAGCAGGTTCCTGTTTGGCTTTCTGCTTTTGACCTCCACCGTTGCTCACGGCCAATCCACGACATTGCCAGAATTATTGGCGGTGAATGCACAATGGCCGACCTATGCGGCAGACGGCAGGAAATTTCAGTTCGAAGGTCGTTTTGAGGGGCGTTCCGGAAGTACGATCAAGATCCATAAGTTTGACGTCAGTTGCAAGTTGCCGTCAAATGGCACGTTTCCCGACAACATCAAAAGTGGTCAGCGGATTGAAATCATCGGCAGATTTTTGTCTGAAAAAGGCAAACTCAATTTTCTAGTGTCGCGAATCCTGATCAAGGATACGGACATCGACAAAATCCGTGCCAGAGCCAAAGATATCCCCGCTGACCAGCCAACAAAATTATTGAGTCTGGCGGAAGAATATCAGTCCGATGCCGATTTTTATGAAGACACGGCATTGCTCGCGGAAATCGCCAAGCTGCGGACAAGCGGCGTTTTGCAACTTCGAAAATCCGCTCGCGGCGATGTTTCCAAACTGCGTGATCTCCTCAAGCAGAGTCAAACGCTGGGAATTAAATCTGACGTGTTGCAACTCCTGAAGTTTGAAGTCATCTACGCCGCTTCAAAAGTACCAGGCACCGACGTTGAAGCACTAGTGGCAGAAACTAAAATGTCATGTGAAGGCTGGGATCAGCTTGTCCCGCCGGTTCCCGAACGTCTGCGACTCACATTTCCAAAGCAGGCCGTTGAGACATTTTCAGACGCTCCGGAAAATGACAGACGGGCTCTGAATCGATTGCTCTATCAATCCCTGCGCCTGCGTCAGATTCAGTCGATGCTCATGCCCGATGGCAGCAACGGCCTGGAAATCTCAAAGCTCATCCGCAGCGAATTTGGTGACGACGATCCGCTGGCTGCGCAATACGAAGAACGCGACGTGACGTACCGGCTGACTCAGATTTCCACACTTTCCAGATCGGATCTCAACGGGCTGACTGAACTGCTCACTAAACTTAAACGCAATCAGCAGATCTCTGGTGCGGTGCGAGACTGGTTACTGGCTCAGGAACGAAAATTCGGGACATCAACTCTGGCTGGCTTGCTGCGGACGGCGGATGAATACTTGTTCGCTGCGGATTTATTGCAATCGCCTGAATATGGACGACAGGGCATCGAACTTCTCAAACAGGCATGGATGAGTGCCAGCGAATCGTCGCCGACCGACGCCGATCAGATTGCCGATCGACTTAAACGCCTGGGCTGGGAACGCCTGGACAACAAGTGGATGACGAATGATCAGATGAAGTCGCTGCCCAAAAATGACGTCCAGTTGGCGATTCGTGAAGGCCGCGTTGTTCCCGGCATGAACGCAGAGCAAGTTGTGCAGACACTTGGCCAGCCAACAAAAATATCACGCATTGCATCACGGATGTCAGTCTCTGAATTGTGGAGTTACGAAGGCGAGAACTCCACCGGGATGGTCATTCGCTTTCGCCGCAAAAGTGATGACAAAGCAACGGCAGCCATCGTTGAAGACGTATCACGAATTCAGGCACCACGTCGCTGACCGACAACTGACCGGCGAGCAGTGCGGCGTCAGCCCACCGGTAAGAAAAGATATTCAGAACAAACACGAATTGTACCGGCAAGCTGACGCATGC
>JBDNFT010000953.1:0-1943 GCA_041689695.1 Planctomycetaceae bacterium
AATGGATGCGGCAGGCAAAGACGGCGCGATCCGGCATGTGATGTCCGGAGTCAATCCCCAGGGCTGCCAGGTGTTCAGTTTCAAGCATCCGAGCGCTGAAGAGCTGGATCATGATTTTCTCTGGCGGACGACAGCTTGTCTTCCGGAACGCGGGAGGATCGGCATTTTCAATCGATCCTACTACGAGGAAGTACTTATCGTCCGGGTGCATCCAGAGATTCTCAGCAGTCAAAAATTGCCGGACCAGTTGTCGGACCCGAAGACCATCTGGAGGGACCGCTATCGTTCCATCACGGAGTTCGAATCGCATCTCCATCGGAGCGGTACAAAGGTCGTCAAATTTTTTCTCCACATGTCGAAAGACGAACAGCGCAAGCGATTCCTCGACCGAATTGATGAGCCCGAGAAGAACTGGAAATTCAGCCTTGCCGATATACACGAGCGTCAGTACTGGGATCAGTACATGGAGGCGTATGAAGAATGTCTGAATGCGACCAGCACCGATGATGCGCCGTGGTATGCCGTACCCGCCGATGATAAGCACAATGCCCGCCTGATCGTTTCCCAGATTGTGCTGGATGCGTTTCGCGGTTTGAAAATAGCCTATCCCATGGTTAGTGAAGAGCGTCGCAGCGAATTGAAGTCCATCCGCAGGAAGCTCGAAAAAGAACACGAGGAACCCCGGTGATTGAGCGACACTCCCTTGTTCTGTTGGGCGTGGTTGATACAATGCAGGCGTTGGTTGATTTTGTTCAAACAAACGCAACTTAACAACACATTCGGATGACATGTTAAAGCACGGCCCGTAATTGCGCGGGAAGTGAGTTGCTCAGTAAGCCGACGTGGTGAAGTTCCTTTCGGGGAACTCCGCCACGTCGGTTTTTTTTATGGCTGTCGCGCCACCGGTGCCCTTTACCAATGCCACAACGCGAGATCCATCGCACCGCCCAACCAAACGAAGGAGACAGGCCATGTCGGTTGAACTGCATGAAGAAGCAGGAGGAAAGATTGTGATCCTGAACCTGAGCGGGAAGATCGCGATTGAAGACTACGAGTACTTCACCCCCCAGGTCGAACGGGCAATAAAGGCCCAGGGCAAGGTTCGGATGCTGGTGCGAATGCACGACTTCCATGGCTGGACCTTGGGGGCCGCTTTGAAAGATAGACAATTCGGCGTGCAACACTTATCGGACATCGAGCGGCTGGCCCTCGTCGGTGAAACGCGGTGGGAGGTGGGAATGGCCTTATTCTGCAAACCATTCACCAACGCCAAGGTCCGTTACTTCGACGAGACCAAGGCTGATGAGGCTACAACATGGATTCACGAAGGGATTGCGGAAGCGACTTTACCATAAACATGGGTGATTATAAATAACGCACCAATAATGAGGAGAGAAGACTTATGTCTGAGTTGGATGAACCCACAAGAGATGAACCCACAAGAGACGTAAAGGACGGATTGAACGATGTGTTAGAGAATATTCGACTGACGTTCAAGAAGTCCAAACGAGGAACCGTTTTGATGCTCATCGGAGCATTCGTAGTGCTGTGGACCTTCTGGACAGCATGGTTTACTGTCCAACCGGAAGAGACTGGCATCGTGCAGCGTTTCGGAAAAGTGATGCGCACCGCCAGTCAGGGCCTGCATTTCAAGATCCCGCTGGGTATCGAAACGGCTCGTATGGTGCCCACTGCCCGCGTGCTCAAAGAGGAGTTTGGCTTCAGGACCGTGGCCAGTGTGCCCGGCCAGAAAACGCGATATGAACCGGGTGATGCGTACATGGATGAGTCGTTGATGTTGACCGGTGATCTCAATGTCATCAATGTTCAGTGGATCATCCAATACCGCATCGAAGATCCGATACGCTACCTATTCAAGGTCCGCGATACGCCGAAAACAATCCGCGATACCACTGAGGCGGTCATGCGCCGGGCGGTCGGTA
>JBDNFT010000954.1:0-1562 GCA_041689695.1 Planctomycetaceae bacterium
CTTTGACACCGGCAAACCGTTTGGCCGCCGCAGCGACATTGGGCTGACCTGACAACCAGTTCAGAATCGAATCGGCAGCGGCGAAATCTCCGGCAGCCTGAGCATTGCGGTAACCTCGCAAGGCCGTACTAAACATCGGAGCTGTCTGGCTGATCATCGACAGTCGCTTATCCATCAGTTCATTGGTGCGTTCCAACAAAGCCTTTTCATCGGTCGCTAAAACATTACCTTCGGCAAGGACATCTTCTTCCAGCGTGAAGAACCAACCATCGATCAAGTTGCGAAATCCGCCGGACTCACCACCGGGCGTCATCATTCGCTCCGTGAGCCGACGATAAACCGTTTCCAGTCGATGCAACGGAGTCTCGGTTTCCGACACCTGGACTTCAGCAGTGACAAAACCCAACTGACGAGCCCGCTCCGCCAGCCAGCGGGCGAAGAAGGTTTTACCGCAGCCGTACTCACCACGAACTGCCTTGAAGTGGCTGCCCCCGGATTGAACCTTTCTCAATTCTTCATCCATGTGCGCCTGCAGGTGATCGATTCCCACCGCAAACGCGTCCAGGCGACTGCCAGGAACAGTCCCCTTGCGGAGGGCGTCCAGGATTTCGTCGCGGCGTTGAGGACTGATATCCATTATCGAAGGGCCTTTGTTCCCGCTTTGCACGTGAGTCTGGCGAAAGTCTGCATGTTCATTCTGGGGCAGCACAGTAAACACCCTGAGTGTTGTCGATGCAAATGCTTCCGGTTCAATTACCGCAAGCAAAGTGGCACGATACGGTTATTGGCAAGAATAGCCGAACATTCGGTATTGGCGGTTGATCCCCCTGTTTCCACGCCACAATGACAGAATTCGATGTATTCTCAAAGAGTCGCGGTGCATAGAATCTTAAATGGAGTTGCTTGAAGAACGGATGCAAGTTTGGCAACTTGTGCTGAAGTTGACGGTTGTGCGGACAATGAATCAGGCCAATGACTCGCCTCGTTTGAAACCCCACTGAAGTGTGGCGGAACGGGACGATAGACTTCATGGCGGCTGTTTTCGCAGCACATTGAATTGGGTGTGATGATCGGGCAGGTGCGAGTATGACCGTTTTTGAATCCGCTAGACAAGCTGTCGATGCGTACTCAGAAAATGCTGAAGCATGGAAACCAGACCACGATCTGGCCATGGCCTGTGGGCAGCTTGAGGATTTGCTGCTGTCTGGTATTCAGTCGCTGCGTGAGATTACAGCCTATCATCAGGGCTGGCAGGAACAGGTGTTGTCCGGTCAGCAGGAACCCGATCTGGCAATGGACCAGGCAATTTGGGACATGTACGCTTGGTGGCTGCGACCATGCACACGCGTCAAGCGGGAACTCCGGTTTTTCGCACGGCAGGGCTTTACCGTGGAACATGCTGCCGAGTTCAGGGATTGCCTTGAGAATCTGCAGGTTGATCGCCGGGGCATGGTCCGGCCGACGACGCCCATTCGGCCAATCACTGCTGACCATGTGCAACGTTTAGCATCATCCAGCATCGACACATCCAGATACGACGATTGAGATTCGTGTGGTTGGAA
>JBDNFT010000955.1:0-4407 GCA_041689695.1 Planctomycetaceae bacterium
CAACGGAGAACGTATGAAGTCCTGTGATGTTCGATAACGAGATGTTGATGCCGAAAGAGTCATATTGCGACACATTGATCGATTCGATCGCAATGCTGTTCAGCGTCTTCCCTGACAGATTGATCCGCAAGGCATCGCCGGAAGACGCGGAGATCTGAAAGCCTTCCACGACAATTGAATCGTGCAACCCAAGTGCCGCGTTGTCGATCACGATGCCGCCTGTTGCATTCTGAAACAACGCCTGGTTGTCAGGATTGATCACCAGGGCTGTCAAAAGCGTGCGAGCCTCAAGCGATTCAGAACACAGTGAGGGCTGTGCATGTCGGGCACCGATTCGGCGAGTTGCAGATCGCTGGCTGAAATGAAGTCGAGCTGCAGAAAGCCAAGTATTCAAAAGCATGTGAGTATTACCTATGGAAATTGACTGACCTCGATCTCGGTCAATCGCGACTCATCAAAAAACTGCCAGCTGTAGCCCGACTTGTCCCAAGTCGGGAACCCCGCAAACACCCGTCACTTCACAGATTCATGACATCCGGCCAAAACTGCGATTGCGCAATCTTCCCTGCCAAAGGACAGAACCCTACGCATCATTCGTTCGGATCAACCGTCACAACCAATTGAGAAAAACACCCACTCAGCGAGGAGTTTACGTACGAATGCCTTGTTCAGACGATCAAAGCCTGCCTAGCCAACACATTCCCCTGAGTTCTCGCCAAAAACGTCGGCAAAAATCGCCGAACTTGCCACGATAATCAAAGGAGCGGCAGCATAGCGAATCTTCGGCAAATACTGCGAGTCAGAACACCGTGGGGCGATTTCGTGCGGGAAAACAGCCCAAGCTGCCAAACGAAGCCGTTGCTGCGACGAATCATTCGAATTGGCGAGCGATTCAAAAAGTACACGTTTATCGACGTATCGATAGCGGATTCGACCGCGAGGTTTACACGGGCCTCGATGCAATCATCCCGCTGCCCGAAATCAAATGCGAACTGGCATTGCAAGAGCTGTATCAGAACGTGCAGTTCGCCCCTGCGATTTCTGATGACGAATCCTGAAGTCACAATCATGAGCCGCAAGGGGCTAGTCGCGGGGGGTTTTTCCAGTGTTTTTCACTCACCCGCAGCTCGCGCTCTGCGGCTCACTAAACCGACGACCTGCAGGCAGGACTGGCCAATTTCACTGTCGACATCAACGACGTGCTGTCGTTCGCTCGTTATGATTCACGTAGTCGTCTACGGATAGAATCCTACGCCTGCGGTTAGAATTCTTCGTGGACGGCGATCAAACTAATTCTTCCTCCCACGCAAACTCACGGAGCTCTCATGCCTAAACAAGTTGTCACACTCTTCATTCTGCTTGTCGCCACAATGACACATCTGCGGGCCGACGATGCGGAATCACTCATCGAACCCGGTGCGAAAGTGCAGAAGCTGGCCGGCGACATGAAGTTCACCGAAGGACCCGCATGGATTCCGGCAAAGAAGATGCTCGTATTCTCGGACATCCCCAACAGCCGCATCATGCAGTGGAAAGCAGGCGAAGACGCCTCGCTGTTCCGCGAGAGCGAACAATCGAACGGTAATATTCTGGATCTTGAAGGCCGACTGATTTCCTGTCAGCACGCAGGCCGCAACGTTGTACGAATCGAAGCTGACGGCACCACCACCGTCTTGGCAGACAAGTTTGACGGCAAGCGACTGAATTCGCCGAATGATGTTGCCGTAAAATCAGACGGCACATTGTACTTCACTGATCCGCCGTGGGGACTGACTGGACCGGCCGAAATTCCTGGCCATTGGGTCTATCGTCTTGACCCGGCCACTGGAAAAGTTGAACCCCTTGTTAAAGACCTTGCGATGCCCAACGGAATCAATTTTTCGCCAGATGAAAGTCGCATCTACATCGCTGACACTGGCGGCAATACGCGGCATCCAGATCCGGCGTTTCACAAGCTCCCGGCTGGAATTCATTGTTATGAAGTTCACAAAGACGGATCGCTTGGCAAGAAGTTATTCACGATCGACGAAGGCAGTGACGGAATGACGGTCGATACTCAGGGCAATCTTTACACGACGCACGGTGGAGTCAACATTTTCAACGCCGACGGCAAATTGCTGGAACGCATCACCGTCCCCGAAGGCCCTGCCAACGTCACATTCGGCGGAGACGACTACAAGACACTGTTCATCACGGCAAAAACATCGCTCTACAGCATCCGCATGAAAAACGCCGGAGCGAAACCTGTCGGAGCCAAGTGGTAAGCATTCGCGACAGTGACTGATCATCAATGTAGGACGGGACTCCAGTCCCGTCCTGACACGATTTTGTTCGGGACGGGTCTGGAGACTCGTGCTACGGCATATCTTGGAGTGAAAAATGAATCGAACTGTGTGTTACCTCGTTGTTGCTTGCCTTGCTTCGTCGATCTGGCCCGCTTCAGCATCCGCTCAAACGAAAGAGGCAGCATTGCGCGTCATGAGCTTCAATATTCGATACGGCACTGCCAATGACGGCAAGGATGTCTGGATGAATCGGCAGGAAGTCGTCGTTCAGACGATTCAAACGTTCTTGCCCGATCTTCTGGGGACTCAGGAGACGTTGCCTTTTCAGGCATCGTACATCAACGAGCAATTGCCTGATTACACATACATCGGCTGGTCAAGAGATGACAGCAAAGATGGCGAACAATGTGCGATCTTTGTTCGGCGAGATCGATTTGAAATTCAGGAGTCTGGCCAGTTCTGGCTGAGTGAAACGCCGGATGAAAAGTTTTCGAAAAGCTGGGATTCCTCGTTGCCGCGCGTTGTGACGTGGACTCGCCTGAAGGACAAAACATCGGAGGGTCGCGAGTTCCTCTTTGCGAACACTCACTTTGATCATCGCGGGCAGGAAGCCAGAAAGCAGTCAGGGATCTTGCTGCGTCGTCGGCTTTCCGAGATGGCTCCGAAGTTGCCGATCATCGTGACGGGAGATTTCAACTGCGATCAGGGATCGGAGCCGTATCAGGAATTGCTGAAAGAAAACGTGCTGCGAGATTCCTTTCGCACGGTCCATTCGAATCGCAGCGACAATGAAGGGACATTCCACGGTTTCAGTGGCAAACCTGGAACGGTTCGAATCGACTGGATTCTGGCCACCGAACAATTCCACGCGGTCGAAGCGGCAATTGATCGCACCCATATTGATGGTCAATATCCGTCAGATCATTTTCCGGTAACGGCCGTGTTTCAGTGGCAGAAATAACGCCCGAGTGTGATCCGTTTACGTTTGAACTCGTTCCAAGGCTAGAGCGTCGTCCATCTCTCTCTCTGCGCGCTCCTGTATTCCAAAGGCAACGAGCACTCTCAGAAAACTTCGCCGGGCTTGCGCGAGTCGAGAGCGGGCTGATGATGTGGTGAACCTTGCTGTTAAAATGCATAAAGAGAGCTATCTGGGTTGATTGCGAATTTAGTGGTTCCATTCTTTTGGGCGGTTTGGACCGACCGAATTTGGAATCATAAGCCAGAAAATTATTGCCAATTTCCTGCTGATTGGCTGGTTATCACTTCGTTTGTGCTTCAGTCTTGCCGTAACGGTCGTTGTTTGCCACCATTCGTCGGGATCGAGCTTCGATCTGCCCGCCTGAATTGCAGTCGACCTTAACCCTCCGACTGCATAATTGATCCGACTGCATAGTTGAACTGGTACTCCATCGTGCCGATGCTGCCCGTCGATTCCAAAATGATGCTGCCCAATTTCGCCCTGAAAGAAGTGGCGGGGAGGTGCTGCGTCCTGACGTTGTTCTTTTTGTGCCTGATACCGGGATGCCATTCAACTCCCAAAACAACGTACTCAACCGACCTGCCAGCTCAGCACACAGTGAATTCGAAGCACTTTGTGATCCACAGCAACGTGAGGCTTGATTCAGACAATGTGCTCGTGCAGGAATTGGAAAATGTTCGTGAACGGTTATTCGCCACGCTGCGACTTCCTGAACAACGTGATCCCGTCAACGTGTATTTGTTCAGCAATGAAGCGTCCTATCGTTACTACATGAATACGACGTGGCAGAATCTTCCGCCACGTCGCGCCTACTTTGTGGGGACTTCGCGAGAGCTCGCCGTCTATTCGTTTCTCGGCTCCAATGTTCAGGAAGATCTGCGGCACGAGTTCACTCACGGGCTGCTGCACGCGACCCTGAGAACAGTGCCCCTGTGGCTTGATGAGGGTCTTGCCGAATACTTTGAAGTGGATCCCAATGTTCCCGGTGCTGTCCATGCGGAACATGTCAACCAATGGAAAAACGCCAAACGGGAGGGTTGGAGCCCCAATCTGTTCAAGTTGGAAATGCTGAGTGATTTCCGCGATATGACTCAACGTGACTATGCAGAAGCCTGGGGTTGGGTGCATTACATGCTGCAGACG
>JBDNFT010000956.1:0-3464 GCA_041689695.1 Planctomycetaceae bacterium
ACATCCGCACCTACCGCCAGGAAGAACGCCGAGACCGCGCCGACCGCAAACAACTCAGCCGAGAACTCAGAAGAATCGAAAAGGCGGCACAGGTCAAGCCGGCTGAATAGGCAGATGGTGCTGCTGTACGCTTACGGCCGATCCGACAATGGCGATCGGTTTCAATTGCAGAAATTCCGAACAGTCAGGTTCGCCAGTCTGATGATGCCGGTAGGCGTGCAAATGATTGACACTGATTGCATACAATCCTGGCGAAAGTTCCTTGATGGGAAGTGACTTATTCATCTGCGTGTCGGGGTCGAGTTTCATGGGAATCGGCTCGCCTTGCAAACCCAAATCATCCATCCGCATTCCGTAGTCTACACCAAACAACGACAGATAAACGGGGTCACGTTTCCCGACTCGCTGTACGCATTCATCCAGCCAGTTTTTCACCGGCAGGTTCGTCAACCCCCAATCTAGGTTGGCATCCAGCAAGTGCCAGTCGCCGTTGTCAGAACCACCGCATGATTCGTAGAAAAAAATGCCAGATGATGCGGATGAACGCGCAGGAGAATCACAAAAGCTGCCATTCTGATTTAACAATAAATCAGAATGACCCATTTCGGTTTCCCTGCGTTTCAGCGGAAATATCGAAGGCCGGGAATTGCTGACAATCTCCTAACGAAAAGTCCGTTACACGGCATTGAACTCGCAGAGAGGCTTAGCGTATCTTCAATTTGCTTCGGGTATGCGATCAGAACTAACATCTCCGACTTGTTTCTTGCGCTTGCGTATCAAGAACAGTGCAAGGATTCCAACGATGACCACGTTTGCACCGAAAATCATCCAGCGGTATTTTCCCGAATATCCACTTCCTTCATGCGAAGATCCTAAACCGTACGTCGGCAAATCAAAACGTGCGACCGAAATGGGGCCAACTTTAACCCTAACGACCGTCTCCGAGGCTCCGGAATCATCAATCAGCGTTCCATGTTCGTCCTTTACAACCCTCCTGTAAACTCTTTTCACCGGCAACCACATTCCGTCATAGTTTTTGAAATCGATGCTTGAAGTGAAAAAAACACTTTTCGTCGGATCAGCGGTCAGCCGATTTCCATCGTCCGGTGTACAAAGGCTTCGACAGATCCAATCACGCGCCGGTTCAAACGTGACAATTCCACGTCGAAACCGCGGTTCAATCCCTGCCACCATTTGTTCAATTTGAAGCTCAAAACTCACGTCTATAAGTTCAATTCCGTCTTCGGTCCTGCGACTAATCTTCTTGACGGCATTTGGCATCTCAAGCACGTCAATCCAGCGAGTACCGCACCATGCGAACCCGCTGTACCCGATGTGATCAACATTCGTAGTGAGTGAAGCTTCAACCGATTGAATTGACGCTTTATTGATTGCCCGGATTTCGAAAAAGTTGGTGATTGCGCCACGTTTGACTAGAAATATGACTTCGCCTCCACGACAAAGATGCACGCGAGCAAAAATATTCTGAGAAGGAAGTGCATCTTTTGATTCAAGGATATCACCGCGTTGAGAGTAAATTGTATCCCCGTTTTTCGGAGCGCACACAAATATTTTTCTGCGGTAATGTCCGCGCCCCGAGATCTCTTCATCCGTTTCTATCTCAACATCTTTGAGTTGCCCAACTTGTTTTGCCACAGCGTCTCTATATGTGCGAAGAAAATTCTCTACTTGCAATACATCATCTTGGTCTGCAGAAATGCTATGCCTTGAAGGGAAAATCAGCACTAGTAGGAGGGTCGGCCAAATTAAGTTCTGCATTGAAACTCCATTGATTGACGCCGTCGTTGGAAACATTGAGGATTCGGAATCTCTACCAGTGCAATCTGCGTGATTCGTAGAAGTTCCTCGCCGCACGAGTCATCATCTATGATTTGGTAGAGGTCATTTCAAAACCTAGGTCGGCAGATGCTGCTGATAGAAAACTGGTGTGCGGCAATAATTGCTTCTGTATCCTGAAATGCACTTATTCTCCCATCCCAAACTGTTGCCCGCTAGCAAACAAAAATCCCTCCCGAACTGGCACAGTCGAACTAGAATGATTGGGCAACGGTGACCCGAATCGCATCTGTCACTTCGCCAATCCGAGGCCGCATGCCAATTCTTGGGTCGATTAACGGGCGTGAAATTATTCGCGGCACCTTAACTATACACGAATACCACGCTGCGAGAGTGTGAAAAAATCAGGCCGAACCGAGTTTTGCCGCTGACCTCGAAAAAATCGAACCCACAGGATCGCTCAGGATCGACGATTGTCCGGCGGCTTGACAAAAATGACTCCCCTCTGAAACAGGTAATTCAATTTTCCACACTCTCTGCGTGTGCCGTGCACTACCAGATTACAATTTACATATCCCGTCATTACCTTGGATATCACAGTTGCATTCTGTATACACGCCCGACTCGCATGTCTTTCCTGTTCCACATTTGCCCTTCGAGCAATCCAAGTAGCCATATCCACCTTGAGCAAAGATGGCACTGCTTCCTGGTAACAAAGTCACAGCTGACACGCTTAATACAGCAATGGTAGCTTTAAAGACGCTTGTAAGACTCTTCATTTGAATCGCTTTCTCCAACTAGACTAGGAAACCACAATGGGACACGTTTTTGAAACGATACAACAAAACTCACTAACGAACAAACCGAACGATCCGCTCGTCGAGATCACCCATATGCTCGATGTAGAAAACAACACTTTCGCCTTCCTCGGACGGAACTGAAGATAGATGGGTCTCAAACGTGGCGACACTACCGGGCGCAATTGTTTCCGGAAGCGGAAATAGTCGTCGAACACATATGCACTGCGACGCAAAACCGACGACACGGACTTCATTACTGCCCCGATTTTCAAATTTAACATGAACCCGATATCCGCCTTCAAACTGATCGGAACACGGTTCCCCAACGGATGCAACGCTGATTGGTGTCAAAACCAAAAGATCGTTCGTTGCTTCAGAAGAACTCAACAAACCCAAAGTCAGAGTCGCAGGCAGGCAAATTATCGATGCAAGAAAGACATTAGTAAGCTTGAAGCCCATATGTCGCAACCCCCGTTTTTCTGTCCTCTATTGCCCAGAATCTGCACGGTATGGACTGAAAGTATCATTGGATGCCGAAGTTCCTCTAGTGTTTTCTGAACCGCTCACTAGCAGAAAATTTATGATACCGTTTCGAGTGTCTCCATCAACCGTGGTGAGCGATACTGCCACTCCTAATTCTGTGGGTACCCTCATTCCGACTTCGGGCCCACTATCGTGAACGAACCGAATCATGACAGCTGTCGTCGTACTAGCCGAACTCGTGGAGTATCGCACGACAGAGGGCTTTAAGCACTCACACGACGAGTGAATCTTTTCAATCTTTGCGTCATTCGATAGCCCAAAACGACTAAATGGTACGCATAGGTAATTGGACTGATGTAAGCGTACAGCAGTTCCATAATTGAC